>CAIQDO010000378.1 GCA_903870555.1 uncultured Caulobacteraceae bacterium | reverse complement strand
GCCCCGGCGTCGACGAACCCCTGGTCTGGTACGAGGGCCCTGGAACCTCCGACCGGCGCCAGCTTCACCAGGACCCGCAGGGCTCGATCGTCGCCTGGAGCGATGGCTCGGGGAACACCTCATCGAGTCAGATCCAGGCCTATGGACCCTATGGCGAGCCACAGGCCTGGGCTGGGGCGCGGTTCCGATACACCGGCCAGATCGCCATCCCCGAGGCGCAGCTCTATTACTACAAGGCGCGGGTATACGATCCAGCAACAGGACGGTTCCTGCAGACCGATCCGGTCGGCTACAAAGATGACCTCGATCTATACGCCTATGTTGGAAATGATCCCATCGACGGACGCAATCCGGATGGTAAGTCAGTAAAGACAAAATGCGTCGATACTATTGTAGCATTAATCTGCATTATATCGGGCGAAGAACGAATCGAACCACCTCGACTTCCGAGGGAGCCCCCCCCACATCGAAGGGACTCCCCCGCGTCCGGGACCGCCTCCACCGCCTCCACCACCTTCGGTGCCGCCTCCGGTGGTTGTGCCTACGCCAGCACCGGCGGTTGTGCCTATACCAGCTCCGGTAGTTGTACCTCTACCAGCTCCGGTAGTTGTGCCTACGCCAGCACCGGTAGTTGTGCCTACGCCGCCTCTAAAATTCCTACCATAGAAGATTACTATAAAGTTATGATTGAACCACGATGACAACCAAAGATAACGAACAACTTGCCGCACAAGCAATCGAAACGGGTGACTATGAAGAGGCGGCTCGCTTGTTGCGACCGTTGGCGGAGCGAAACTCGGAATATGCGCTACTTAGTCTCGGTTGGATTTACGAGACCGGGGCCACGGGCGCCTCCGATAAGGATGCCGCACGCCTATATTATGAGCGTGCAGCCGCCGAAGGCAGCGCTTCTGGTTATTTTGAATTAGGGCGGCTCCTCTTGGGCCAAGGCGAAGAATCGCAGGCGCGAGCGGCGTTCGAAGCCGGTGCTGAGCGGGGCGACATCCCTAGCATGTCAAAGCTGGGAAGGATGATGGTGGAAGGGCGTGGTGGCCCTACTGTCATCGACGCGGGTTCCTCATGGCTTGAAATTGCGGCGGCACAAGGCCACATCTTCGCGCAAAGAACTCTACTTGGTATTGACGAGCGCAATGCCAAATCTGTGTTTAAGAAATTGTCTGTTAAGAGAAAAATTGCGTCCCTTGCGATAGAAGGGGCAATTGAGATGTTGAAAGACCCTCACTCAGATAAAATGCGCTGAATCTTCTTTGGGTGGCCCCCAACTGGTAGTAGCAATCTTGGGAATCGCGGTGATGGTGTGGACGGCGCTCGCGAACGGCCTTGGTGTGCCATGATGAGAGTCGTTGGAACGCATCATCAGAGGAGCACCGTCCATGGAGAAGATTACCACAGTCGGCATCGATCTGGCCAAAAGCGTCTTTCAAGTTCACGCGATCGACTCGTCGGGCCAGGTGATCGTGAGCAAGGCCGTCAAGCGTACAGGGTTCGTCGCGCTGCTGGCGAAATTTCCTGCCTGCCTGGTCGGAATGGAGGCCTGCGCGAGCAGCCACCACTGGGCGCGCGAGTTGACCAAGCTTGGTCACGATGTGCGCCTGATTCCTCCGTCCTATGTGAAGGCCTATGTCCGCCGCCAGAAGAACGACGCGGCCGACGCGGCGGCAATCTGCGAGGCGGTCAGCCGCCCATCGATGCGCTTCGTGCCGGTCAAGAGCGAGGAACAGCAGAGCGCCCTGATGGCGCACCGGGCGCGGGCGTTGCTGGTCGGTCAACGCACGGCGCTGATCTGCGCCGTTCGCGCGCACCTTGCCGAGTTCGGCGTGGTGTCGGCGACCGGGCCGCGCAACATCGCGCCGTTGTTGTCGATCCTGGCCGATGAGACTGACACCCGAGTGCCTGCCATGGCCCGCGGGGCCTTGGGGCCCTTGGTCGAGCAGTTGAAGACCTTGGGGACCCAGATTGAGGTATTGGATCGACAGATCCTGGACTGGCATCGCGCCAACGCCATCAGCCTCCGCCTCGCGGCCATACCCGGCGTGGGTCCACTGACCGCCACGGCCCTGGCCGCCAGCATCACCGACCCGACGATGTTCAAGTCCGGTCGTGAGTTCGCCGCGTTTCTGGGGCTGGCGCCTCGGCAGAGTTCCAGTGGCGGCAAGGAGAAGCTGGGGCGCATATCCAAGATGGGCGACCGCTATCTGCGCAGCCTGCTGGTGGTTGGCGCGACCGCGGTGTTGCGTCACGCCAAGGCCAAGGCGTCACCATCCCGGATATGGGCTGAACAGCTGATGATCCGAAAACCCTTCAAGCTCGTGGCCGTGGCCCTGGCCAACAAGACTGCGCGCATCGCCTGGGCGGTGATGGCGCGAGGCGAGGACTACCGGACGACGGAGTCTGTCGCGGTGGCCGCCTGACGGCGGCGCGGCGCGTCCGGCGCCCCAGCCATGTGGAGGGCTCGGCGCCGGACGCGCCGCGAGACCTGTCGAACCGATTGAACACCAGAGCTCACGAAGGACACCCCCATTGGCGAGGACGATGACTTGATGCGAACCGGGTCAGACCGGTGACCGGGACACTCCGTGCACTGTCAGGCGCACATCAGCGGTAATTACCCACCCCTTTTGGGGCGCGAAATCAGGCTGTGACGACGCCGAGGATGGTCTGGAACCTGTTGGCTCCACTCTCATCCTGATTGTCGCGCCACGACCTGAGGCGGGCGGTGTCGACGACGGTGCGGATGTCCG
>CAIQDO010000377.1 GCA_903870555.1 uncultured Caulobacteraceae bacterium | reverse complement strand
GATCAGGCCGGGGCGGATGATGGTCGCCTGGCCGGGAAAGCGCCGCCGGGCCTCGCCTTCGCTGATCGCCTTGAGTGGTCCGTAGAGCCCGCCGATGTCGGCGGCCAAGGTGGCCGACGTCTCGGCCATCGGGTCCTTGCCCGTGTAGGCTGCAAGGGCCGCGGTTTCGTCGGCCGGCTTGTCGTTGGCGGCGTAGACCGAAATGGTCGAAATGAAGATGTACTGCCCGACATTTCCAGCCAGGACATTGGCCGCGTCGCGCACCCAGAACGGCAAGGTCGTGGGGTTGTCGATGCACACGTCCCACTTGCGGCCGGCCAAGGCCTTGAGGTCGCCGGCGTTGCGGTCGCCGATCAGCTCCTCCACCGCGCCCGGCCAGTCGTGAGGCTGTTTGCCGCGATTGAACAACGTCACCTGGTGGCCGCGGGACAGGGCGTAGCGCACCTGGTGCGGGCCAGTGAAACCGGTGCCGCCGAGGATCAAGATGCGTAAGGGCTTCGGCGGCGCAGCCGCGCGAGCGGCGGGGCCGACCAGGGCCGCGGCGGCCACGGAACTGCCGATGAATTGACGACGGTTGGAGGCCACCGTTACCGCCCGATGGCGCCGGCGAGATATTTGCGGATGCCCGGGCCGTAGGGGGGGCGAAGGGCCTTCAGGGGGCCGATGTCGGCTTTCAACTGGCTGTAGACCGCCTTCTTGTGGCTGAACTCCAGGAAGCCGTCGTGGCCATGGTAGCTGCCCATGCCCGAGGGACCGACGCCGCCGAAGGGCAGGTCTTCCTGGGCGACGTGGAAGACCACGTCGTTGACGGTGACGCCGCCGCTGGTGGTTTCGGTGAGCACCGTCTCGCGCTCGGCGGCGTCGTTGCCGAAATAGTAGAGGCCGAGCGGCCTGTCGTGGGCGTTGACATAGGCCACCGCCTCGGCGGTCGTGGCGTAGCCCTTCACCGGCAGAACGGGGCCGAAGATCTCGTCCTTCATCACCTTCAGGTCGTCGCCCGGATTGAGGATCAGGGTCGGGGCGATCTTGCGGTGCTCCTGCTGGGTCAGGTCCTCGGAATCGGGCTTGATCTCGACGATCGTCGCGCCGGCGGCGCGGGCCTCGTCGACATAGCCGGTCAGGCGATCATAGTGCCGCTGGTTGATCACCGAGGTGTAGTCGGGGTTGTCCTTGATCGTGGGGAACATGGCGGTGACGGCGGCGCGGGCCTCGGTGACGAAGGCCTGCATCTGCTCCTCGGGCACCATCACATAGTCGGGGGCCAGGCAGATCTGGCCGGCGTTGAGGGTCTTGCCGTTCATGATTCGGGCGGCGGCCGTCTTCATGTCGGCCGAGCGGCCGAGAATCACCGGGCTCTTGCCGCCGAGCTCCAGGGTCAGGGGTGTCAGATTGGCCGATGCGGCGCGCATCACATGGGCGGCGATCGAGGTGGCGCCGGTGAACACCAGGTGATCGAACGCGAGGCCGGCGAAGGCCTGGCCGACATCCGGCCCGCCGGTGATCACCACGATCTCCTCGGGCGAGAACACCGAGCCGAACATCCGCGCCATCAGCTCGCTGGTGGCGGGCGTGAACTCCGAGGGCTTGATCATGGCCCGGTTGCCCGCCGCAAGCACGCCGGCCAGGGGGGTGAAGGTCAGGTTGACCGGAAAGTTCCACGGGCTGATGACGCCGACCACGCCCTTGGGCTGGAAGCGAACTTCGCACTTGGCTCCGAACAGGCCGAGGATCGCGGGGGTGGTCGGACGCTTCTCGGCCTTCATCCACTTCTGGACATGGGCCTTGGCGTGCTTGAGGGTGGAGATCGACGAGGCGACGTCGGTGAAGGCTGAGGCCTCCTTCGAGCGGGCGCCGAAGTCGGTGTTTAGGGCGTCCTCGATCTCGACCCGATGGTCGACCAACAGGCCGATGCAGCGGTCGATCCGCTCCATCCGCTGGGCTGCCGTCGGCGCCCCGTCCCTGAGGTGAGCCGCCTTCTGGCGAGCGAGCAGATCGTGCATGTCTTCGGCCATCGGGCGTCTCCATCTCCGGCAGAGACCATGGAGCCGGCGCCGCCTCGGGGGAAGAGGCTTATTTCAGCTTTTCGCCGGCCCTTTGCAGGGCCTCGCCGGTGGTGACGGCGGCGTTCTTGATCGGGGCGTTGACGGCGTGGGCGGCAGTGTCGAGGTTGCGGTCGATCACCGCGCCGCCGCTGGAGAACGAGCCGTGACGCACGGCCAGGTAGATGAACCCCGCCGCTATGACCACGGCCAGCAGAACCAACAGGCCAACAGCGGGCGAGCCCCGGTGGCGGTGCTTGGCCCGTTCCCGGTCGCGTCCCTGCTGATAGGCGGTGTCGATATCGGCCTTGGTCGGCGCGGTCAGGACTCCGGCGGCGACGGGATCGCCGTCAACGGTGACAGGATGCGGATGAAACCAGTTGCGCATGACCAAGACCTCCAGAAGCCCCCATCAGGAAACGGGGGGCGTCGGCGGAGGTTCCGCGCGACGAGGATCAGTCGGCCGCCGGCACGATGGTGACGCTTTCGCCGCAGCCGCAGGCGTCGGTCTGGTTGGGGTTGCGGAAGACGAACTTGGAGGCCAGGCGGGTGGTTTCGTAGTCGACCTCGGTGCCGATCAGGAACAGCACCGCCTTGGGCTCGATCAGGATGCGCACACCCTTGTCCTCGACCACCTCGTCAAGGGGGCCGGCGGTCTCGGCGTACTCGAGGACGTATTCGGAGCCGGCGCAGCCGCCGTTCTTCACGCCCACGCGCAGGCCGGCGTAGGGCTTGTCGGCCCGGTCCATGATCTCCTTCACCCGGGACGCGGCGGCGTCGGTGAGGGTGACGACCTTCGCGCGCGGACGGCGGGCGCGGGGGGTGACGATGGTTTCCATGGTTTCGCTCAGACCTCGAGAGTCATATGGGGCGGGCTTGGGAATTCCCCAACCCTCAGAACATGTTCAGTTCGAGCTTGGCTTCGTCGGACATCAGCGACGGGTCCCAAGG
>CAIQDO010000376.1 GCA_903870555.1 uncultured Caulobacteraceae bacterium | reverse complement strand
GCGCTCTCGCCGCCGTAGACAGTGAAGGTGATGCCCTGCAACAGGAACGACCGCTCCAGCGTCTTCTGGCGTTCCGTAAGCTCCATCGCGCCGAGCGAGCGAATGCGATTGTGCAGCAGCTGATAATGTGGCCGCGTCCCGCCCGTCGCGGCGAACATCTCGTCATAGGCGAGGCCCACTGGATAGTCGTCTGGGCGCAGCATTGGCGTCGCGCTCTCTTCCACCGTTTCGATATCGACCACGCGACCGCCTGAGTCCGAGAAAAGCTGTTAGCGGACTTCGCCACGCCGGCCAGCCTTGCGCAACCCGCTTATTGATATGACGTGATCGCGATCACCCGGCGCCTCAAAAACGGGCGGAACATAGGCGGAGTCTCCAACAGGCGGCGCGTGACACCGGCGGGCAGGCGCATTAGACCGGCGGCGGGGGTGCAGAGAGGTTTTGTGAAGCCGTCGTCACGCCACCGAACCACCGGACTTGTTGTCAGTCTCTGCCTGGCTGCGGCCGGGAGGATCAGCGCCGCCCCCATCGTCGCTGTCGAAGGCGTTGCGGACGGCGCCCTGCGCGGCCTGATCGAGCAGGCGGCCGCGGAGCCCGGACCCGCGCCGCGCACGGCGCCGGAAGGCCGCCGCCGGGCGAGCGAGGCGTCGCGCGCGGCCATCGCCCTGCTGCGGTCGGAAGGCTACTATGACGCGGTCGCGGAAACCGCTCTGTCGCCGGGCGCGACCATTCGGCCGATCGTGCGTATCACCCTGGGTCCTCGCTACAGGATCTCCCATATCGCCATAGACTGGGCTGGCTCTCCGCCCGACGCCGCCGCACAGGCCGCCGCCGTCGTCGCGCTTGGCCTCGCGCCCGCGGCGCCGGGGCGGGCCGCCGACATCATCGGGGCGGAAGGTCGGGCCATGGCGCGTCTGCACAAGCTCGGCTACCCCGAGGCGGACCTTCGTCCCAGGCAGGTCGTGGTCGATCACGCGGACTTCACCGTCACGCCCACCCTGCGCATCGCCGCCGGTGCGCGCGTCCGGCTCGGGGCGGTGCGGGCGGTGGGGAAGGCGCCGACCCGCGCGCGGTGGCTGGCCTCCCTCGCTCCCTGGAAGGCCGGCGCCTGGTACGATCCGGCGCTGCTGGCGAAATTGGAAAAGCGCCTCCTCGAGACCGGCGTCTACGACTCGGCGACCGTCGCGCTAAGCCCGGCCCCGAAGACCGAAGCCGGCGAGGCGGGCGCCGCCGAGGCCGCCCCACGGACGGTCGACGTCACCCTGGTTGAGCGCAAACGCTATTCCGTGGAACTTGGGGCCGGCTATTCCACCACCGAAGGGTCCGGCGCCGACGCCAAGTTGACCCGCTACAATCGACTTGGATTGGGCGACTCCCTGATCCTGACCAGCCGGCTCTACGACATTCAGCAGAAGCTCGATCTCGAACTGGACCTGCCGGACTGGAAACGGGCCGACCAGATCCTGAAGGTGGGCGGCGGATTCCTCGGCAACCGCACCGCCGCCTATGACGATCTCGGCGGCGGTGTGCGCGCGGACGTCATCCGCCGCTATGACAGGACGACCTCCATCACCGTTGGCGGGGCCCTCGACTTCGCGTCCACGCGGGAGAAAAACGCGGTCAACCTGCTGGCTACGCCCGTGGGCGAGACCCTCGACCTGTTCATCGCCACAGGCCTGGCGGCGTTCGTGCTCGACCGGTCCGATTCCATTCTCAATCCCAACCGTGGATGGCGCCTCAGCCTTGAGGTCGATCCCACCCTGATCAGCGGCGGCCGGAACCTGGAATATGTGAAGACCCAGGCCCAACTCAGCGGCTACCTGCCGATAGGCGGCCTGGGTACGGTGCTGGCGGCGCGCATCAAGGCTGGCGCCATCCTGGGCGGCTCGATTCCCAACGTTCCGGCTGACCGGCGATTCTATGGCGGCGGCGGCGGGTCGGTTCGCGGCTACGCCTACCAGGCCATCGGCCCCCGGCTGAGCGACAACACCCCCCGCGGCGGCCTGTCCCTGACCGAGGGGGCGCTTGAGGTCCGCCAAAAGCTCACCTCCCGCTGGGCGCTTGTGGCCTTCGCCGATGCCGGCGACGTGGGCGACAGCGCGGCGCCGCACTTCAATTCCATGGCCTTCGGTGTCGGGGCCGGTGTTCGCTACGACATGGGCTTCGCGCCGATCCGGCTGGATATCGCCATGCCGATCAATCCGCGGGCGGGCGACAGCCCCGTTCAGGTCTACATCAGCATCGGCCAGGCGTTTTGACAGAGACCGTCGCCAAACCGCCACCGCCGCCAGGGCCGTCGCCCCGTCGCAGCCGATGGGGACTGAAGACCATCGTGGGGCTGGCGGTGGGTCTGGGACTGTTCAGCGCCGCGATCCGCTACGGGCCGGGCACGCCGGCCGGGCTCGCTATTATGGCGCGGCTGGTCACGGGGGTCAGGGTCGGGGATGTCGGATGGCTGCGGGTGTCGGGATTGTCCGGGGATCCCTGGTCGGCCTTGACCGCGGCGCGGGTCGAGATCGCCGATCGCCGGGGCGTCTGGGTGACGGCCCGGGACGTCTCGGTTCGCTGGCGCGCCGGCGCGCTGTGGCGGCGGCAGGTGCGGATCGAGGATGTGTCGGCCGCCAACGTCACCATAGCGCGGCAGCCGACCTTGGCGCCCAGCGGGCCCGACACCCCCTCGCCGGTGACGGTGCGAATTGACCGGCTGACCGCTCGCGTGATGATGACGCCGGCGTTCGCGCTGGTGCGGGGCGACTACCTCCTCGAGTCCGCCTTCGAGGTGAAGCGCGACAACGCCGTCGCCGGCTGGCTGAGGGCGGTCAGCGTCCTCCATCCGGGCGACTTTCTGCGGATCGGCGTTGACGTCGGCCCCAAGACCATCGCCGTCGAGGCCCATGCGCTGGAGGCCAGGGGCGGCGCGCTGGGTGGCAGCCTGGGTCTGGATCCGACGCAGGCCTTCGTCCTGGACGCCCGCGCCCACGGAACCCCCACCAATGGCTGGTTCGCTCTGAAGACGACGGTCGGCGTTGCCACCCCGGCGACGGCGACCGGCGCCTGGCGTCCGGCCGGAGGAGAGGCGTCCGGTCATTTCGACCTGGCCGCCTCGAAGTGGCTGGCGCCGCTGCGACAGGGGCTGGGGCCAACGACGGATCTTCAGCTGGTCGCCAGTCGACGGCCCGCCGGTCTCTATCGCACCGTTATCGAGGCGCGTTCGGCCAATACGGCGTTGTCCGCGATCGGCGATCTCGATCCTGGTCGTCTCAGGACCGGCGCGGCGGGCGTGGCTATTGGGCTGACAGTGAAGGATCTCTCGGCCTTGACGGGGGTGCCGGGGTTGGGCGGCGGGCGGCTGGACGGCCGGCTAACCGGTGAACGCAAGCGCTGGACGGTGGCCGGCGTCGCCTCGGCGGACCACATCGTTGAGGCCGACTACAGCCTGGCGCGGGCCACTGGACCGTTCCGGCTGGAGGCGACGGGCGCCGGCCTGACATTGAAGGCGCAGGTCGAGGGCGCATCGGGCGCCGGCTCCGGCGCGGTGGCGGCCTTGCTGGGGTCGACGCCGAAGGCCTCGACCCAGATTGATCGCCTGGCCGATGGGCGACTGCTGGTGCGCGATCTGACTGTGCGAGGCGCCGCCCTGGAGATCGACGCCAAGGGAACCCGGGGCCTGTTCGGCGACCTGGCCTTCTCCGGCAAGGCGCGGATGCGCAATCTGGGTCCTGGACCGAAGGGGCTGGCGCCGGCGGTTCTGGCGGACTGGCGCGCGACCCAGAAGACCGACGCCGCGCCCTGGCTGTTCACGCTCCACGCCGTTGGCAAGGGTCTCGCGACAGGATTGGACACGGCCGACGCCGCCCTGGGCGACAAGCCCGACCTGACGGCGGACGGACGCCTCGGCGCGACCGGCCTTGAGGTCGAGCACGCCCAGTTGACCGGGAGAGCCGGCGCCCTGACGGGGGTCGGCGTCGTGGCGCTTAACGGCGACCTGCGCCTGAAGCTTGAATGGCTGGGCCACGGCGACCTTGTCGTCGGGCCTCTGGCGGCGTCCGGCGCTTCCTCCGCCAGCGGCGCGATCAGCGGCGATCTCGACGCGCCGCGCCTGGATGTGATGGCGTCGATTCAGACCCTCGACGTTTCCGACAATCCGGCCCTTCGCCTGAGCGATGTCCGCCTCGCGCTCAGCGTGATCGCCGAGCCGCGGGGAATGAGCGGCCGGATCGGTCTCAACGGCAAGGACGCCAAGGGGCCGGCGAGGCTTGGGGCGGCTTTCCGGCAGGTCGGCGACCAGGTCGCGCTCAGCGACATCGATCTCGACGGCGCCGGCGCGGCGCTCCGCGGGACGGCCGCCATCTCGTCGGGTCGCCTGTCTCAGGCCGATCTCACGCTCGCGCTCGGTCCCGGGGCGTTCCTGGCCTCGGGCCATGCCGACGGCCGGCTGCGGATCGCCGGCGAGGGCGACGCGGCCAGGGCGAGGGCAAACCTGACCGGCGCGGACCTTGTCCTTCCCGACGGCGCCGGGGCGATCCGGTCCCTGACCCTTTCGGCCGACGGCCCGTTGGGCCGCCTGCCCTACAAAATCGAGGCGCGCGGCGAGGCTTCGGGCGTGCCGGGCCGGCTGTCGGGGACGGGCCTGATGTCTGCGACGCGCGATCAGGCGAGCGCGACATTCGCCGGTACGGCCCGGCTGGGGGGAACGGATCTCCGGACCCTCGAGCCGGCCGAACTGACCCTGCGCCCGTCGTCGTCGACGGGTGTGCTGCACCTGGCCGTGGGCAAGGGGCGCGCCGATGTGACCCTGACCAGCGCCGTCTCGGGCGTCAAAGGCCGGGCGGTCATCGCGGGGCTCGACCTTGGCTTGCTCGACGCGGATATCCAGGGACGCGGCGACGGTGTGCTGGACGTGAGCAGCGTGGGCGGCGCCCTGGTCGGGTCGATCCAGGCCAAGGTGTCCGGCCTGTCAGGCCGCGACGCCGATCCGGGCAGCGGCCTGGCCGGGACTCTGGACGCGACGTTCGGCGGCGGGGTCATCGACGCGCGGACCGCGCTGTCGGACCAGAAGGGCTCGCGCTTGTCCGCCGAGGCGCGTCTGCCGGTCATCCTGACCGCCAACCCGTTCCAGTTCGCCTTTGAAACCCGCCGGCCGATCACCGGCCATGTTTCCGCGGACGGAGCGGTGGCGCCGGTATGGGACCTCATCGAGGGCGGCGGCCGGTCGCTGAGCGGTCATGTCACCGCCGAAGGCGCCATTTCTGGCTCCTTGGCGGATCCTCGCCTGACGGGGGTCGCGGCCCTCGACAACGGCGATTTCGAGGACGCCGCCGTGGGACTCAGGCTCAAGGGCGTCACCGTCAGGGCGGCGATGAAGGGCGACGCCATCGACATTTCCCAGTTCTCCGCCAGCGACGGCGCCAAGGGGGCGATGACGGGGGACGGACGCCTGAGCCTGCTGCGGGAAGGGGCCTCCGGGTTCCACCTCGGGCTCAAGGGATTTCGGCTGATCGACAACCGGCTGGCTCAGGCCACCGCCACCGGCACCGTCAACGTCGACCGTGCCGCCGATGGCAAGGTGCGTCTCAGCGGGACCCTCAACGTCGACCGGGCGCAGATCTCGCCGACGCCGCCGACTCCTTCAGGTGTCGTTCCCATGGAGGTGGTCGAAATCCATCGGTCCGACGCGGTCATGACCCTGGCCCCGCCGCCTGCTGAACGTGAACCGCCTGTGGCGCTCGACATCAGCCTTAAGGCGGCGGGCGGCGTGTTCATCAAGGGCCGGGGCCTGAACCTGGAAATGTCGTTGGATGCCCGGGTCACCGGCTCGACCGCATCGCCGAACCTCGGCGGCGAGGCGCGGGTGGTGCGAGGGGACTACGACTTCGCCGGCAAACGGTTCCAGATCGACGACACCGGGGTGGTCTATCTTGGCTCGACGCTGGAAACCGTGCGCCTGAACATCACCGCCACCCGCGACGATCCTACCCTGACGGCGATGATCCGGATCGGCGGCACGGCCGCCGACCCGACCCTGACCCTGACCTCCACGCCGTCCCTGCCTCAGGACGAGGTCCTGTCCCAGGTGCTGTTCGGCTCTTCGGCGGCGCAACTGTCTGGGCTTCAGGCGGCGCAGCTCGCCTCGGCGGTCGCCGGCCTGGCGGGCGGGGGAGGATTCGACGTTGTCGGCGGCCTGAGAACCTTCGCCCACCTCGATCGGCTGGCTATCGATTCGGCCGCCGCGACGGGATTCAGCGTTTCCGGCGGCAAATACGTCACCGACCGGATTTATGTGCAGTTCAGCGGCGGGGGGCGGACCGGCGAAGGGGCTCAGGTCGAATGGCGCCTGCGCAAGCATCTGGCGATCGTCTCCCGCGTCACCAGTCAGGGCGATCACGCGGTGTCCATCCGCTGGCGCAAGGACTATTGACCCGCCGGCGGGGGGCGGAGGCCCAGGCTCAATGCGTGATTCGCGGCCGGAGCTGGTAGAGGCCGGGGCGGAATTCGTCGAAGATCAGGGCCGCCTGGGGATGGCCGACCGGCTCGCCGGTATCGTCCGGCAGCAGGTTCTGCTCCGAGACATAGGCCACATAGCTCGACTGATCATTCTCAGCCAAAAGGTGATAGAAGGGCTGGTCTTTCCGTGGGCGCACGGCCTCTGGGATCGATTGCCACCATTCCTCGGTGTTGGCGAAAACCGGGTCCACATCGAAAATAACGCCACGGAAAGGAAAAATCCGGTGCTTCACGACCTGACCTATGGCGAATTTCGCGAGCCTGGTTTGCATGATCCTCAGTTTCGGGCCGTGGTCCTGAACCGGTGATGAATTTAGTCGCTTCCATCGCTCTATCAAGGCCGTGCTTTTCCGCCGCGCGGGCCGTTGTCTTGGAACGCCGAAGAATCGGGCGCCGCGGCCCGCGTCGCGCACGTGTCGGCGACCGATCGGCGGACGGCCATGACTGACGCGGCCGCCCCCTCCCGGCCGGATCGACGCGATGCGGAGCCTGGCGTCGCGGAGCCGATCTGCGCCGCCCTGGATCTGGGCACCAACAATTGTCGTCTTCTGATCGCCACGCCCCACGCCAGGGGATTCCGTATCGTCGACGCCTTCTCGCGCATCGTCCGGCTTGGCGAGGGCGCGTCGCAAAGCGGTCGCCTTGGCGACGCGGCGATGGAGCGGGCGATGAGCGCCCTGCAGATCTGCGCCGACCGCATCCGGCGCCGGGGTGTGACGCGGGTGCGGGCGGTCGCCACCCAGGCCTGCCGTATCGCCGCCAACGGCCCGGACTTTGTCGAAACGGTCGCGAAGACCACCGGTCTGAGGCTGGAGATCATCAGCGCCAGGGAAGAGGCCCAGCTGGCCGTGGCGGGCTGCCTGGACCTGCTCGATCACCGGTCTCGCGCGGCCCTCGTTCTCGATGTCGGCGGCGGATCCACCGAACTGTCATGGATCGATCTGACGGCGCCGGGGCTCAAGGTTTCGCCGCGGCGGATGGCGCACTGGCGTCTGCCCATCAAGGCCTGGCACTCCATCCCACTCGGCGTTGTCACTCTGGCCGAGCGCTTTCCCGAAGCGGTGGTGGGCGACGAGGCGTCCTACCGGCGCATGGTCGACGCCGTGAAGGACAGCCTCTCCGTCTTTACCGGCGCGGACTCCTTCCGATCGATGTTCGAGGCCGGAGAGGCCCATATTGTCGGCACATCCGGCGCCATCACCAGCCTCGCCAGCCTGCATCTGCGGCTGCCTCGCTACGATCGCGCCCGGGTCGATGGCCTTTGGATGACCAGGGATGACTGCGAGACCGTGGTCGCGCGGCTTGCCGGCCAGTCGCTGGCCGAACGCGCCGCCGAGCCCTGCATCGGGCCCGATCGCGCAGACCTCGTGCTGGCCGGGGCGGCGATCCTTCAGGCCGTGCAGGAACTTTGGCCGTCCGAGCGGGTCAGGGTGGCCGACCGCGGCCTGCGCGAGGGCCTGCTGCTGTCGATGATGTCGTCGCAACGGCGCGGGCGTTCCCGCCGCGGCGGCGGCGGTAAGGGACCAATCGCATGACCGAGCCGCCACGCAAGCGCATGGTGCGCGCGCCCACCGGAGGCACCGACGCCGGCCGCGCCCAGCCCAAGCGCCTGAAGACGGCCAAGGAGCGCACGCCGTCCTCCCAGGCCTGGCTCGAGCGCCAGATCAATGATCCCTTCGTCGTGGAGGCCAAGGCCAAGGGTTACCGGTCCCGCGCGGCGTTCAAGCTGCGGGAGATCGACGACCGCTTCCACCTGATCCGCCGCGGCGCCCGGATCGTCGACCTCGGGTGCGCGCCGGGCGGGTGGCTTCAGATCGCCGTCGAGCGGGGCGCGAAGGCGGTGGTCGGCGTCGACCTGCTCGAAGTTGATCCCCTGCCCGGGGCGATCATCATCCAGCAGGATTTCACCGACCCGGCCTGCGGCGATCGGCTGATCGACCTGCTCGGCGGCTCGCCGGACGTGATCCTGTCCGACATGGCGCCCAACACCACCGGCCACCGGCAGACCGACCACCTGCGCATCGTCGGCCTCATCGAGGCGGCGGCCGAATTCGCCCTGCAGGTGCTGGAGCCGGGCGGCGTGTTCGTCACCAAAGCCTTCCAGGGCGGGGAGACCGGCAATCTGCTGACTTTGCTGAAGCGGAACTTCGCCCAGGTCCGCCACGTCAAGCCCAAGGCCAGCCGCGCCGAGAGCTCCGAGCTCTACCTCCTCGCCACCGGCTTTAAGGGGCGGCCGCCGACTTAGGCGAGGCGACCGGCGAGTCGATGGAAGCGGCGAATCCGTTTTCAACGCCGCGGCGCCAGCGCGCGAGCGCTGCCGAACGGCCCTCGGAACGCCTTCGCTTAGCCGCTGCGGCGCCGATTGGACGGCGGGGGTTCCCAGGGGGCGGCCCCGTCGCTATACGACCCTCGCAAAACGGAGAGTCTCATGGAGATCCGCGAAGGCCTCACCTTCGACGATGTTTTGCTCGAACCCGGTCCGTCCGACGTCATGCCGACGCAGGTCACCACGGCCACACGGTTCACACGGCAGATCAATCTGAATATCCCGCTGGTGTCGGCGGCGATGGACACGGTCACCGACAGTCGCCTGGCGATCGCCATGGCGCAGTCGGGCGGCATGGGCGTGCTCCACCGCAACATGACCGTCGATGAGCAGGCCGACGCCGTGCGCGAGGTGAAGCGCTACGAAAGCGGCATGGTGATCAATCCGCTCACCATCCACCCCGACACGATGCTGAGCGAAATCCGCCAGATCAAGGAACGCCGGCGGATCTCTGGTTTCCCCGTGGTCGATCCGGTCACTGGAAGGCTGGTCGGCATCCTCACCAATCGCGACATGCGTTTCGAGCGGGGCGGCGACATGCCCGCCTCCGCCCTGATGACCAGCGTCGGCCTGGTGACGGTGCCGGAAGGCGTGTCCCAGGCCGAGGCCCGAGACCTGCTCCGCCGTCACAAGATCGAACGCCTGATCGTCGTCGACGACGACTACCGCGCCGTCGGCCTGATCACCGTCAAGGACATGGAGAAGGCCGAGGCTCACCCCAACGCCGCCAAGGATTCCAAAGGCCGCTTGCTGGTCGGCGCCGCCTCGACCGTTGGCGACGCGGGTTTCGAGCGCTCCCTGGCCCTGATCGACGCGGGTGTCGACGTCGTGGTCATCGACACCGCCCATGGCCACTCCAGCCAGGTCGGCGAAGCGGTCCGCCGGCTCGCCCGGGAAACCAACCGGGTGCAGATCGTCGCCGGCAACGTCGCCACCTACGACGGCGCGCGGGCCCTGATCGACGCCGGCGCCGACGCCATCAAGGTCGGCATCGGTCCCGGTTCGATCTGCACGACGCGGGTGGTCGCTGGGGTGGGCGTGCCGCAGTTCACCGCCATCGCCGAAGCCGTTCGCGCGGCCGGGCCGGCCAATGTGCCGGTGATCGCCGACGGCGGCATCCGATTCTCGGGCGATCTGGCCAAGGCCATCGGCGTTGGCGCGTCCACCGCCATGATGGGCTCGATGTTCGCCGGCACCGATGAGGCCCCCGGCGAGGTGTTCCTCTATCAAGGCCGATCCTACAAGTCCTATCGCGGCATGGGCTCCCTGGGCGCCATGGCCCGGGGTTCGGCGGACCGCTACTTCCAGAAAGAGGTGTCGGACGCCAAGCTGGTGCCCGAGGGCATCGAGGGCCAGACGCCCTACAAGGGGCCGATCCAGCCGGTGATCCACCAGTTGGTCGGCGGCTTGCGCGCGGCGATGGGCTATCTCGGCGCCGCCGACATTCCCAGCTTCCAGGCGCGGGCCAACTTCGTGCGCATCACTGGGGCCGGACATCGGGAGAGCCATGTCCACGACGTCATGATCACCCGCGAGGCGCCGAACTACCCGACCCAGGCCTGAGGATGCGGGACGGTGGCCGTCTGGCGGCGGCGATCGCGGTGCTCTATGACATCGACGGGCTACATAAACCCGCTCGAATGGCCCTGAAGACCTGGGGCGAATCCGCCCGGTACGCCGGCGCGAAGGATCGGGCCTTCGTTTCGGGACTGGTGCTCGACGCTCTTCGCCGACGACGAAGTCTGGCCTGGCGGATGGCCGACGACAGTCATCGCGCGGCCGTTCTCGCGGCCGTCCGTTTCCTGTGGGGCTGGAGCCTCGAGCGGCTTACCGCGGCCGCTGGAGAGCTGCACGGCCCCGGCGCAGTGACCGAAGGCGAAGCCGGCCGGCTGGAGTTGGCCGAGGGCCTGGACGGCGCGCCCGCGCCGGTACGGGGCGACTATCCCGACTGGCTCGACAGCTCGCTAAGCCGCGTGTTTGGCGACGACCGGGCCGCCGAGGGCGAGGCGCTGGCGGCCCGCGCGCCGATGGACCTTCGCGTCAACACGCTCAAGGCCGATATCGACAAGGTGATGAAGGCCCTGGCGCCGTTCGATCCAACGCGTTGCGACCTGCTGGCGACGGCGGTGCGCATCGCCGCTCCGGCCGCCAGCGAGCGCGCCGCGCCGGCGGAAACCGCGCCGGAGTTTGAAAAGGGCTGGTTTGAGGTCCAGGATCTCGGCTCCCAGATCGCCGCCGCCTGCGCGGGCGACCTGCGCGGTGGCCAGGTGCTGGATTTCTGCGCAGGGGGCGGGGGTAAGACGCTCAGCCTGGCCGCCGCCATGGCCAACAAGGGTCAGCTTTACGCCTACGACTCCGACGCCCGCCGCCTCACCGACACCGTTCGCCGCGCCCAGCGGGCGGGGGTGCGCAATCTGCAGGTCCGCTCGCCGATCCACCCGAACGCCCTGGAAGGCCTTGAGGGGCGCATGGACCTGGTGTTCGTCGACGCACCCTGCACGGGCTCGGGCACCTGGCGACGCCATCCCGACGCCAAATGGCGACTGACGGCTCAGCAACTCGCCAGGCGGGTGGAGGAGCAGGGGGCCGTGCTCGGTCAGGCGGCGGCCTTCGTAAAGCCCGGCGGGCGCCTGATCTATGTCACCTGCTCGGTGTTCGCCGAGGAAAACGAGGATCGTATCGACGCCTTCCTGGCTGCGTCCCCGGCCTTCGCGGCGGCGCCGGCGTCCGGCCCGGCGGACGCGTTCCTGACGCCGCGGGGGTTCCTGCGCCTGACGCCCAGGACGGCCGGAACCGATGGTTTCTTTGTCGCGGTGTTGCGCCGCGAGGCCTGAACAACCGCTTCGCCCGCCGACTCCCCGGGGCTTCCTTCAAACGACTGCCAAATCACCACGCCGCCGACCCGGCGCCGACACGCGCGCGCCCCAATCCCACGGCTCTTTGGAGCGTCAGCGGCGGCAAAAAGTATTAAACATTGTAAAATTACGTAGTCCACATTGTCACATAATGTTACGGGATTTGTTAATCATTGTTTCCTTCGCCTTTTTTCGAAATCCGCCTTTATGAGCAATGGAATGAAAAGTTGTTAAACACAGTCAAGCACATTGTCTTAAGTTGGGCGAAAATATAACTTTCAAATCAAGCCACGGGACTGGCCGGCAGCCAGCCTGACCGGGCGGTTCGTCGGATTTGAACAAGGGAACGAGACAATGTTGAAAATTCTCATCGTACTGCTGCCCATGGTTGTCGGGGCTTCGCTGGCCGGCGCCGCCCGCGCCGCGACACCGCTTGATATGGCCGCCCAGCCCGCGACGATCAGCATCCAAGGCAGTTTCGCCAGCCTTCCCGCCGAAGGCGTTCGCACCCTCCAGGGGCAGGTCGCTCGGCTCGCAAACGCGGAGTCGATCGTCGGGTCGACCGTCGTCGCCGGCAACACCTCTCGCCTGCCCGAACCGGCCAGCTGGGCGATCATGCTGACCGGCTTTGGCCTGATCGGCGCCGCCGCTCGCCACCGCCGCGCCCGCCGCCTGGCCTAGTTTTCGCAATGGTGAGCGGCGCATTTCCCAGGACCGGGGGAGACGCCGTCATCATTCGAACACCATAAACCCGCTTCGCGATTGGTTTGAATGGCCGATCCAAAGCGCGTTTGTGCACTAATGATGCCAATGTCAAAATCATTCGCTAGTCTACGTTTCGTTGCGATTGACAGTTAATACTTTCAAGACGACGAAGACTGACGAGTTTATCGTCGTCGGGTCTCTCGCCTGGAATCTCGAAAGCCCGAATATCCGAACCCAAGCCAGACTGAACAGTCGGCGGCGGTGGCTAGCACATTTTCACGTCTATTGGGCGTCTCGCCCAGACAGTCAACAAGGGGGCTGCAGCATTATGCGTTCTGGAATTCCAATCCTGGGCCTTCTGGCCGGTTTCGCGGTCGCGGGGAGCGCAGAGGCCTCTTCGTTCATCGTCAGCTACGAGCCAGAGGCGCCGAAGCTGCAGACCTCGATCACCTCCGCCACCTTCAAGGTCAGTGGCGTCGAGAATTTC
>CAIQDO010000375.1 GCA_903870555.1 uncultured Caulobacteraceae bacterium | reverse complement strand
GGGGGTGTTGTGGCTGAACCGCGCCGGGGTCGGATTGGCCTTCTTGTTAAAGCGGATCATCACCGTGATCAGCAGCACCAGAACCAGAATGGTGATGGCGGTGATGACCGGCAGCAGGATCAGGTCATGAAAGTTGATCACATCCTGACGGACCTGCGACGCGGCGGGTTGGAGATCCATGCCGCCGCTGGTCGGCTGGCCGACCGCGGGCTGCGCCAAGGCGCTGGCGGCGACGAACAGTGTCAGGGTTGCGGTTGAAATCCCGGCTGTTAGCCGCGCCATCGGCGAAAAAGCAGACTGCATGTTCCTCTCGGCCCGTTCCGTCCGACGGGCGGCCCCGGAACCCCCCGGAGACGCACAACGCCAACTCTTACAAAATTCGGAAAAACCGGGGCGATGGGGTTGCTTATCGGTTGGTCCCCACCACGGCCTGTCGTCCCGCCGCGCGCTGCATACGCGGATCGTTTGCGGTTGCCAAGCCGGTTGAGCCGATGGCGACAGGCTCGACGCCCGCCTGCCGATGTGGTCATTTCATAGGCGAGCCCGACCTCCTATTTAGGTTTGACGCCCACAGCGCCTTTCACCCAAAAGAACTGCGCGAATTCCGAGAAATACGAGTAACCCTATGAATGCTCCCGCCACCCAACTCTCCATTCTCGAAGGCTCGGGCGTCGATGTCGGGCGGGCCCAGGGCCTGCTGGGCAATGCGATCGCCGGCGCCGATGATGGCGAAATCTTTCTCGAACGATCGCAGAGCGAGTCCTTCCTGTTCGACGACGGCCGCCTGAAGTCGGCGTCATATGACGCCACCGAGGGTTTCGGACTGCGGGTCGTGGCGGGAGAAACAGCCGGCTACGCTCACGCCAGCGAGATCTCGGAAGCGGCGATCAGTCGCGCCGCCGCCTCGGCGGCCCTGGCCAAGCGTGGCTACAGCGGCGTCTCCGCCGAGGGCCCGCGTCAGACCAATGTCCGGCTCTACGGCGAAGACGATCCCCTCGCCTCCCCCGGTTTCGGCGACAAGGTGGCGCTTCTGGAGGAGATCAACGCCTTCGCCCGGGCGCGTGACCCGCGGGTGGCCCAGGTCATGGCCTCGCTGGCCGGCGAGCGGCGAGTGGTGGAGATCCTGCGCGCGGACGGCCGACTGATTCGCGACGTTCGCCCTCTCGCGCGTTTGAACGTCCAGATCACCGTGGAGAAGGATGGGCGCCGAGAGAGCGGCTCGTCCGGCGCTGGCGGCAGGGCCGGGTTCGAGGCCTGGATAACACCCGCGCGTTGGCGCGAGCAGGTCGAGGAGGCTCTGCGGCAGGCTCTGGTCAATCTCGAAGCCGTGGACTGCCCGGCAGGCGAGATGGACGTGGTGCTCGGGGCGGGCTGGAACGGGGTGCTTTTGCACGAAGCGGTCGGCCACGGGCTGGAGGGCGACTTCAACCGCAAGGGCACTTCCGCCTTCTCCGGCCGCATCGGCGAACAGGTGGCAGCCCGGGGTGTCACCGTGTTCGACGACGGTTCGATCGAAGGGCGCCGGGGCTCCCTGACAGTTGATGACGAGGGGACGCCGTCGTCCCGCACCGTGCTGATCGAGGATGGCATTCTGGTCGGCTACATGCACGATCGCCAGAGCGCGAGGCTGATGGGCCTCGCCGCCACAGGCAACGGCCGGCGCCAGTCCTACGCCCACGCCCCCATGCCCAGGATGACCAACACCGGAATGCTGAACGGGACGTCGAACCGCGCCGAAATGATCGAATCAACCCAGCGCGGCCTCTATTGCGCCAATTTCGGCGGCGGCCAAGTGGACATAACCAACGGGAAGTTCGTCTTTCAGTGCACAGAGGCCTATCTGATCGAGAACGGCAAGATCACCACCCCGGTGAAGGGCGCCACGCTGATCGGGGACGGCCCGTCGGCCCTGACCCGCGTGACGATGATCGGCGACGACTTCGCCTTCGACCCCGGCATCGGCGTCTGCGGCAAGGGCGGCCAGGGCGTGCCCGTGGGCGTGGGCCAGCCATCGCTGAAAATCACCGGCCTGACCGTCGGCGGCACCGGGGTCTGAGTCGCGGTCAGACTTCGCCCGCGAGACGCATCGTCCGCCCACTCGCATGAAGGACCGCCGGCTGGGCCGAATCGACATGCCCGCACCCGAAGCCCGCCGCGCGGCCCCATGGCTGCCCATCGTCATGCTGGTCGCGGCCATGACCTCAATGCAGTTGGGAGCGGCTTTCGCCAAGGGCTTGTTCCCAGCCGTCGGCGCCCAAGGGACGACGGCGCTGCGATTGGCCTTCTCGGCGCTGATCCTGGCCCTCGCCCAGCGGCCCTGGCGCAGCCTGCGCGGGGGCCGGTCCGTCCTTCCGCTGGTGGCCTACGGCCTGTCTTTGGGAACGATGAACACCCTCTTCTACATGGCGCTGCGCACCGTACCCCTGGGCGTCGCCATCGCCCTGGAGTTCGTCGGCCCCCTGGCGGTGGCGGTGGCGGGGTCGCGGCGGTGGAGAGACGGCGCCTGGATCGCCCTGGCAGTCGTCGGGCTCGGCCTGCTGCTGCCCGTGCGCCATGCCGTCGGTGCGATCGACCCGATCGGCGCGATGCTGGCGCTTGGCTCGGGAGCCGCCTGGGCGCTGTACATCGTCTTCGGTCGCCGCGTCGGTGTCGTCTACGGAACCCGCGGCGCGGCGCTCGGCATGATCATTGCCGCCCTGGTGTTCGCGCCTCTGGGCGTCGCGGCGGCCGGACCGGCGCGCTTCACCCTGGCGATCCTTCCGAGCGGCGCCCTGCTGGCTCTGCTGTCCAGCGCCATACCCTACAGCCTGGAAATGGCCGCCCTCACCCGAATCCCCGCGCGGGCCTTCGGCACAATGATGAGCCTTGAGCCGGCCGTAGGCGCCCTGGCGGGGCAGGCGATCCTGCATGAGACTCTCGCCCCCGCGCAGTGGGCGGGCATAGCGGCCGTGATGTTAGCGTCCCTGGGAACAGCTCTCACCCTGCGGATTGACACCCAGCCCGCGCCGACCTGAAAACCTCTTCCCCGGAAACGCTTACGACGAATTAACTGGCGCCGGTCCGGGAATTGCCCACCAAGGCCACTGGAATTGGGGGCCCTGCGTGATGACGGCGGCGATGTTGATGGCGGCGGTCGCCTCGGCGACCGCGCCGGCGGCGGCGATCACGCCCTATCCGGCCGCGTTCTTCGCGTCGCGTCAGCCCACCACCGCCCTCGACATGGTCAAACTGCTGCCGGGCTTCACCTTCGACTCGGGCGGCTCGGTGCGGGGGTTCGGCGGAGCGGCGGGCAATGTGCTGATCGACGGCGCCCGGCCCGCGTCCAAGGACGATGGCCTGGACGAAATCCTCAAGCGCATCCCGTTCGGCTCGGTGGCGCGAATCGACGTCATCCGCGGGGGCGCGCCGGGCGTCGACATGCAGGGCAAGACGGTTCTGGCCAACATCGTCCGGCGACGCGACGCCGGAACCCGGTTGATCGTCAGCGCGTCCACCACCACCGCGGAGGATGGTCGCGTCGCCTGGGGAACCCGCATCGAGGCGTCGCGCAACGCTGGCCCGACGAGTTGGGAAGGATCACTGCTTGCCGCCCGCGGACTCGACGACGGCTCAGGTAACGGTCCCCGGATCCAGGCCCCACCTGGCGGCGGACTGCTGGAAAACGTCCGGGAGACGTCCGCCGGCGCCGCCCACAACTGGAAGGTCACGGGCGCGGTCGAGACCGCCCTGCTCGGCGGCAAGCTGCGGCTCAACGCCTCGGTGTTTCTCAACCCCTATGACTACCGGCAGGCCGACACCCCCGCCGACCCGGCGAGCCTGGCTTTGGAGCACGACCACTTTGCCCAGCGCACGGCGGAGATGGGCCTGCGCTACGATCATCCCCTCGGCGGCGGGGCGCGGGTCGAGACCTTCCTGCTGCAACAGTTCGGCGAGTCCCGCTACACGGCGGCTTACCACGCCCCGGATGACGTGGAGGTCTTCCGCCTCGCCAAGGAAACCTCGGAGAGCATCGCCCGCGCGACGGTGAACCTGCAGGTCAATCCGTCGCTGGCGCTCGAGACCGGCGCGGAAGACGACTTCAACTGGCTGCTCGACCACACCCGGTACATCGTCAACGGCGCTCCGACGGGCTTGCCGGCGGCCAATGTGCGCGTCACCGAACTGCGCGGCGAGGCGTTCGGCGTCGCCACCTGGAGGGCCGCGCCGACCCTCACCCTGGAAGGCGGCCTGCGGCTGGAGGCGTCGCGCATCGCCTCGACGGGTGACGTGGTCCACGGCCGCACCTTCCTGTTCCCCAAGCCCCGGGCGCTGGTTACCTGGTCGCCCGACGCGGCCGACCAGGTCCGCGTCCGGGTCGAGCGGGAGGTCGGCCAGCTCGACTTCGACAACTTCGCCGCCGGCGCCGCCTCCCTGACCAACGGCGCGGTTCATGCCGGCAACCCCAGCCTGACGCCGCAGCAGGACTGGGTGATCGAGGCCGCCTACGACCGGCGGTTCTGGGGCGGCGCCGACGCGACTGTGACCCTTCGCCACTACGCCCTGACCGATGTGATCGACCGCGCCCCGATCTACGATCCCGCCGGCGTCTATGACGCGCCCGGCAATATCGGTTCGGGGACCAAGGACGAGGCCGCCTTCAGCCTGACGCTCCCTACCGATCGGTTCGGGCTGAAGGCGGGCGCGCTTTCGGCGACCACGACGTTTCGACGGTCGCGGGTGATCGACCCCACCACCGGCCAGCCGCGGCCGATCTCCGGGCTGCACCCGCGCGACGCCCAGATCCATTTCACCCAGGGCCTGCCGCGGCTGAAGGCCACATGGGGCTTCGACATCTTCGATCAGTGGCGGGAGACCTACTATCGCTTCAACGAGGTCGACACCGACAAGTTGAAGACCTACGCAACCGTGTTCGGCGAATACAAGGCCCGTCCCGATCTGGCGATCCGGTTCGAGATCGACAACGTCGGCGCCCGCTCGTTCCGCCATGTCCGCGAGATCTACGAAGGGCCGCGCAATGGGTCGGCTCTTGCCTATGCCGACATCCGCGACCTGCGCGGCGCGCGATTCTTCTACTTGCGGCTGCGCAAGACGTTCGGCTGAGGCGGCACGCCGGGATCCTTCACCGCATGGGCCCAGTGCCGGATCACCGGCGCCAGCAACAGGAACGCGGCGCCGAAGGCCACCGCCACCCAGCCGATCGTGCCGAACACTTTCAGCGAGGTGTGCAGGGCCAGGCCGGGATCGAGCACCTGGCCGCCGGCCGTGTCCGTGCCGGCAAGGGCGGCGATCAGGCCGCCGATGAATTCCGCCGCCGATGTGCCCAGGAACCACACCGCCATGATCGTCGACACCAGGATCGCCGGCGCCAGCTTGGTGATCTCCGACAGGCCCACGGGGCTGAGGCACAACTCGCCGGTGGTCTGCAGCAGATAGACCGCGCCCAGCACCATCAGCGGCAGGCGGAAGTGGGCGTCAGCCAGACCCTGGCTCCAGACGATGATCAGGAAGCTCAGACCCACCTGGGCCAGGCCAAGGCCGAACTTGGTCACCGGGTCGGGGTTTCGGCCGCGCTGACCCAGAAACGTCCATGCCGCCGCGAACAGCGGGGCGAAGATCAGGATGAAGCCGGCATTGAACGACTGGGTCTGGGCGGCGTCGAGGCCCATGTCGACCCACCACACGGTCGCTGGCGTCTGGGCCGCCAGGATCATCGCCCGAGTGCCGAGAAACACCTCATGGCCGAGAAATGAGAAGGTCGCCGGCGCGGTCATCAAGGCGAGATTGGTGTTGCGGTCGGCGAACAGGTTCAGTGACGTGGCGGCCTGTTCGAACAGGGTGAAGAACACCACCGAACCGAGCAGAAGGACGAAGGCGAGCAACAGCCGCTCGCGCTCAATCTTGCCGCACTTGGTCGCCATGTGCCAGCCGACGTAGCCAAGCGCGCCCGCCGCACCGACCGCCAAGGCGACGCCGACCATGCCGTTGTGCTGCACCAGCAGCCACACCGCCGCCAGGCCGGGAATCACCGCCAGGTAGATCAGCCATTCGAGATTGATGGGCCCCACCAGCGGCCGCTTGAGGCGCGCCGGGTCCGGTGGTTCGCCCTTGCCCTGCAGCAGGGGCCGCCCGACCATGAAGGTCACGAAGCCGGCCAGCATGCCCAGGCCCGCCAGGCCGAAGCCCCAGGACCAGCCGAAGTTCTCACCCAGGTAACCGCACAGGATGGCGGCCCAGAACGCGCCGAGGTTGACCCCGTAGTAGTAGAGGGTGAAGCCGGGGTCGCGCCTCGGATCGCCCTGGACGTAGAGCTGGCCGACAATGGTCGAGATGTTGGCCTTCAGGAAGCCCACGCCCATGATGATCAGGGCGAGGGCCAGGTACAGGATGTCCTCGAAAATCGGCGCGGCGTTGGACTTGGGCAGGCTGAACGACCCCTTGGGCAGCACCGCCGGCAGGGCGACCGTGGGGGCGAGGCCCTTGATCTCGAAGTCGCCGGTCTTTGTCTGGGAAAACTCATAGGGCTTGCCGGCCACCACCAGACGGCTGGACCGCGCGGGCCCTTGGCCTGTGACCTGGAAGGCGTAGTGGGCGCCGCCGTATTGCAGGGTTTGGCTGGTCGCCGGCCCCTCGATGGCCATGGTCATGTGGCCCGCCACCAGCAGCAAGGCGCCGAAGGCCACCGCCTTGCGGGCGCCGAGAAACCGGTCGGCCAGCACCCCGCCCACAAGGGGCAGCAGATAGACCAGGGTGGCGTAGGAGCCGTAAGCCTTGCTGGCGTCCTTGTCCTCGAACAGGAAATGTTGGGTCAGGTAGAAGGCCAGCAGGCCGCGCATGCCGTAGTAGGAAAAGCGCTCCCACATCTCGGCGAAGAACAGGATGAACAGCCCCCTCGGGTGGGTTCGCAACAACTGGAGCGCCACCGGAACGCCGGTGGCCACGGTGATCAGGATGCCGATCAGGACGACGATGCTGTTCATGAATTCCCCAGGGTCACACGCCTGCGTCACTCAAGCACGTCCACCGCCCGTGGGAAAGCCGGCCGCCCGGCGGCCAGACCGCCGATCCCGGCCAAGATGTCGGCCAAATTTTCAAGATTTTAGATGAAAATACCGCCAATATTTCAATATTGACACGGCCGGCGTCGAGTCGCCAATAGACCCTGTCGGCGATATGGCCCGAAGCGTTCGGGGATCGACGGTCGTCGGCGGCAAGGACGGCCTGATGACGAAGGTATCCGGGATTAAAGCCAAGGCTTTGACGATGATCTTGGCGTTGGCCGGGGCGGCGACCGCCCGGGCCGACACGATCGACTTCTCGCAATTCGGGCCGGAGGGAACCATCGTCGCCGACGCCTCGTCGGGCTTCACCGCGGGGGGCGTCGCCTTCGTCATCTCCGGCGGCAATGGTCACCTCACCGTTTTCGACCAGGGCGGCTTGTGGACTGGCGCCTTCGCGCCCGGCGTGGCCTTGCTCTGCAATTGCGCCGGGCCCGGGGCGATCACGATCGATTTCGCCACGCCCGTTTCAGCATTCGCGATCGCGGCACAAACCAACGACAATGGTCCCTTCGTCGCGACGCTGGCCGCCTACGGCGCAGGCCACGCCTTTCTGAAAACCGTCAGCGCCGATGGCGTCTCCGCCAACGCGCCGGGAACGGTTCCCGTGCTGTCGCTCGTCCAGTCCGGAACCCTGTCGGTGACGATCTCCTCGACCAACGACGGTGACGGCTTCGCCCTAGGCGGCGCCGTTCCGGAACCGGCGTCATGGACGATGATGCTGCTCGGTTTCGGACTGGCCGGCGCATCTCTGCGCCGACGCGTGCGGGTCAGTTGATCCGGGCGTCCCGCTTGGCCAAAACGCGCAGGCGCAGGGCGTTGAGCTTGATGAAGCCGCCCGCGTCGCGGTGGTCGTAGGCGACCTGACCTTCCTCGAAGGTGACGAGGTCCTGGTCGTACAGCGAATAGGGGCTGGAGCGGCCGATCACCGAGACATTGCCCTTGTAGAGCTTCACCCGCACCTGGCCGGTGACCTTGGCCTGGGAATAGTCGATGGCCGCCTGCAGCATCTCGCGCTCCGGAGTGAACCAGAAGCCGTTGTAGACCAGCTCGGCATACTTGGGCATCAGCTCGTCCTTGAGGTGCATGGCGCCACGGTCGAGGGTGATCGACTCGATACCCCGGTGGGCCGCCAGCAGGATCGTGCCCCCAGGCGTTTCATAGACGCCACGCGACTTCATGCCGACGAAGCGGTTTTCCACCAGATCCAGACGGCCGACGCCATTATCGTGACCAAGCTGATTGAGCTTCGTCAGCAGGGCGGCCGGCGAAAGACTCTCACCGTCGATCGCCACGGGGTCGCCGCGCTCGAAATCCATGGTGAAGATCGTCGCCACGTCCGGTGCGTCCTCGGGTGCGATGGTGCGCATGTGAACGAATTCCGGCGCCGCGACGTTGGGGTCCTCGAGCACCTTGCCCTCGGATGACGAGTGAAGGAGGTTGGCGTCGACGCTGAACGGCGCCTCGCCGCGCTTGTCCTTGGCGATGGGGATCTGATGGGCCTCGGCGAAGGCCAACAGCGACTCCCGACTCTTGAAATCCCACTCCCGCCAAGGCGCGATCACCCGGATATTGGGATCGAGCGAGTAGTAGCCAATCTCGAAACGGACCTGATCGTTACCCTTGCCTGTCGAGCCGTGAGAGACCGCGTCGGCGCCGACCTTGCGGGCGATATCGATCTGGGTCTTGGCGATCAGCGGCCGGGCGATCGAGGTGCCCAGAAGATATTGGCCTTCATAGACCGCGTTGGCGCGGAACATCGGGAACACATAGTCCTTGACGAAGGTCTCGCGCAGATCCTCGATGAAGATGTTCTCGGGCTTGACGCCCAGCAGCAGGGCCTTCTCGCGGGCCGGACCGAGCTCCTCGCCCTGGCCGAGGTCAGCGGTGAAGGTCACCACCTCGCAGCCATAGGTCTGCTCCAGCCACTTAAGGATGATGGAGGTGTCGAGACCGCCGGAATAGGCGAGGACGACTTTCTTGACGGGGGGTTCGGCGGACATGGGAATCCTGAATCGCGGGGCGAGGAGCGCGCTTTAGGGGCTCGGGCCGTCCCGATGCAAGGGGCTTGAAAGCCGGCGGCCGGCCAAGGGCAAGGCGGCCTCGCCAAATGGCTGCCGAAGATCCCGATCGTCACAAATAACGCACCTGTTGACATATTGTATAGAGGTTGTTACCGCGACGCGGCAGTTAGATTATTTCGAGCAGGTCTTGCAATGAGCTTCCAACCTTAGGCAGTCAGGCGAAAATCATTGCAGTCGTCGGCGAAATTAACGTGGATCGCGAACCTTGCGGCCGTACTGGGCGGCCTTGCGTCCGGCGCGGTCGCGCAGGTCGCGCCGGACGCCGGGGCCATGCAACGCAGGATCGAACAGGATCGCCGTAATTACCCACCCCTTTTGGGGCGCGAAATCAGGCTGTGACGACGCCGAGGATGGTCTGGAACCTGTTGGCTCCACTCTCATCCTGATTGTCGC
>CAIQDO010000374.1 GCA_903870555.1 uncultured Caulobacteraceae bacterium | reverse complement strand
GGGCTACCGGATTCACACATCGTGGATTGTGGTTACGAGTTGGGCGCCTCGCTTCGCGGCCTGGAAGTCTAGCCAGCCGTTAAGCATGGTTAGGGGCCCCGGCTTTCCGTAGTAGCCGGTCCATCCTCCGAGGCGCGCGCAGACCCATGCTGCATAGGCGAGAGTGCCGCGAGGGTGGGGGTTTTTCTGTCGTTCGGTCTTGCCCTCAAGCTTGCGGCAGAAGGCCTCAAGCAGGGGGATGTCGGAGGCATCGAAAGCGTCGAGCGCCGGCCGCAACGGCTGGGGTCCCTCGACGCCGTCTCGGGCGTGGACCAACTGCTGCACGGTGATGGCCGCCAGCAGGGTGGCCATGACGAGCCGGCGCAGGGGCGCCTCGTCGTCGATAAGCAGGCCCTCGATGTCGAAGCCCTGTGTTTTCAATGTCCTGAATAACTGCTCGATGACCCATCGGCGGCGATAGAGGTCAACCACGGCGAGAGCCTGAGCCACGTCGTCCACCGCGTGGGTGGTCAGAAGCCGCCAGTGAACCGTCTCGCCCGGCGGCGGATCGACTTCGCGCGCGTCCACCAGGGTGAGGCTGACGCTGTCGGGAAGGCCAGCCCGCACGCCGTGGCGGGGACGGCGCAGGGTAATGCGGGTGAAGCGGATGGCGATCTTTGTCTTGCGCGCCTTGCGGCCGGGCTTGGCCGGCAGGTCCAGGTCGGCCAGTCCGGCCATCGGCAAGGCGTCAGCCATGGCGAACAGATGTCCGCCATCCTCAAGGCTGCGATCATGCGCCGAGCGGACCAGAAGGTCGGTCCCAACCGGACAACCGGCGAAGGCCGCGAAGATGTCGCTCTCCCGATCGGCCACTACCGTCACCTGGGCCGCCGTCGCACACACCTTGGACGCTTGGTCGGCGCCGTCCAGCCAGCGCTGGCTCTCCTTGTCCTTGACCGGCTTGCTCTTGCGAGACCCCTTGCTCCCTTTGGTCCGGCTCAGAAAACCGGCGTGCGCCAGCCCCAGGATCGCCCCCTCGTCGGCGTCCACCACGATTACAGGATGAAGATACAATCCCCCGCCACCCGCCGATCGCACCACCGTGGTGTCCTGGATCGCTAGCACCCGGCGACCGGCGCAACGCTCCGCGGTTCGAGCGCTCGCCGTCCTGACCATCTCTTCGGTGGTCACCGCCTCATTGCGAAGAAACCGCGTCAGGCGAATCTCTCCGGCCCGATCTCCGCCAAGCCGTCGAACCCGAACGCCTCGACCGCCCTGCGCCACCAAGCGGGCGTGCAAGAAGGCCCCCCTTTTTCCAGGCGGCGGTCGCCAAACCGCCCCAGCGTCACTTCCGACATGCCTTCCTCCCTGAGGACACGCCCCAGGGAATCAGACTTTTCAAATCACCACAAACCGAGATGTGTGAACGCGGTAGGAGAATCGGGGGAGGGGGACCACCGAAGGTGGTGGAGGGGGCGAGCGGCGCCCCGCCCCTCCCTAATGCCGGAACACCCTTGTTCCGGTGAAGGCCATGGCGATGCCGGCGGCGTCGGCGGCGGCGATCACCTCGTCGTCGCGGATCGAGCCGCCCGGCTGGATCACCGCGGTCGCCCCCGCCTCGATCGCCTGGATCAGGCCGTCGGCGAAGGGGAAGAAGGCGTCCGAGGCGCAGGCGGACCCCTTGGCCAGCGATTGCGGCAGACCCGCCGCCTCCGCCGCCTCGCCGGCGCGCAGGGCGGCGATCCGGGCCGAATCCTTGCGGTTCATCTGACCGGCGCCGACGCCGGCGGTCTGGCCGTTCCTGGCGAAGACGATGGCGTTGGACTTGACGTGCTTGGCGACGGTGAAGGCGAACAGCATGTCGCGAAGTTCGTCCGCCGTCGGCGCCCGGGCGGTGACGATCTTCAGGCTGCCCTCGGTGATGCGAGCGGTGTCACGGGACTGCACCAGAAAGCCCCCCGCGACGCTCTTGAAGGTCTCGCCGGCGGCGTTCGGATCGGGCAGGGCGCCGGTCAGCAGCAGCCGCAGGTCCTTGCGGCGCCGGAACACGGCGATGGCGTCGTCGTCGGCCTCGGGGGCGATCACCACCTCGGTGAAGATCTTGACGATCTCGCGGGCGGCGTCGGCGTCCAGGCGGCGGTTGAGGGCGACGATGCCGCCGAAGGCCGACACCGGGTCGCATTGCAGGGCGCGCAGATAGGCGTCCTTAAGGGTGTCCCCTAGGGCCACGCCGCAGGGATTGGCGTGCTTGATGATCGCCACGGCGGCGCCGGCGGCGGGATCGAATTCGGCGACCAGCTCCACCGCCGCGTCGGTGTCGTTGATGTTGTTGTAGCTGAGTTCCTTGCCCTGGATCTGGCGCGCCGTGGCCACGCCCGGGCGGGGGCTCGGATAGACATAGAGCGCCGCCGCCTGATGCGGGTTCTCGCCGTAGCGCATCACCTGCTTGAGCTGACCGCCGAACGACTTGCGGGCCGGAAAGGTCTGGCCGATCTGACCGGCGAACCAGGTGGCGATCGCCCCGTCATAGGACGCCGTGCGGGCGAAGGCCCGGGCGGCCAGGGTCCGTCTCAGGGCCAGGGTGGTGGCGCCGCCGGTCGCTTCGAGGCAGGCGAGGGCCTCGGCAAGGTCTTCCGGCGCGGTGCAGACCGCGACATAGGCGTGGTTCTTGGCCGCCGAGCGGATCATCGCCGGGCCGCCGATGTCGATGTTCTCGACGCAGGCGTCGAAGTCGCCGCCGCCGGCCACCGTCGCCTCGAAGGGGTAGAGGTTCACATAGAGCAGGTCGATGCCGACGATGCCGTGGGTGTCCATGGCCGCCGCGTGGTCGGGCGCTTCGCGCACGCCGAGCAGGGCGCCGTGCACCGCCGGATGCAAGGTCTTCACCCGGCCGTCCATCATTTCGGGATAGCCCGTCACGTCGGCCACGTCGGTCACCGGCAGGCCGGCGGCGGCGATGGCGGCGCGGGTGCCGCCGGTCGACAGAATCTCGACGCCCTTGTCGGTCAGGGCGCGGGCGGCGTCGATCAGGCCGGTCTTGTCGGACACCGAGATCAGGGCGCGGCGGACGACGGCATGGTCGGGCGCGGGGGGAAAGGCGGACGCGGACATGGGGGCTCCTTGGCTTGAAGGGGGCGCCCAGGCGTGCGGCATGACGAAACGTCGTCGCCGCGCTTCCCGGTGGTCATCCACCTTTATCGCCAGTCACGCGGTAGCGGGAAAATAGGGCCGAAGCGGGGGGAGTCAACCGGCCCGATTCGCTGGCCTTCGGCGCGATCCGATTTCAGTGTTCGCGGCGTCGACATCCCGCCGCCGCCCCATTCGGGGCTGCGAGCATTGACTTCGGAGGCTCGATACTCCATATGAATTGTTCGGTTTCCTCAGTCGCGCCATGTAATCGCGGCGAGCACCGGGCGGAACGCCAAGGGAAAGCTTGAACTTTTGCGCGGGGGCGCAGTTGCCGAGACGCCGCGCGGATTATCGAGAGGAAGTGTCATGAAACAAGACGTGCTCCGGGACGGTGACGTGACGGCCGCGGCTCACCACCGCAAGCCCAGGCATATCGCCGAAAAGCTCGAAGGTTATGTAGGCGTGGGCATCGTGGTGGTCGCCGCCGTGCTGCTGGTCCTGATGCTGTTCGTCTTCCCGCAGACCGGCAACGGCGTTCCCAGCTATATCCCCCATTGATCCTCATTGAGCCGCGGCGGGATTATCCCGCCGTCAGGCTGCGGCTCGCCTGCGGAAGCGAGCGATGAAGAAACCGTCGAGGCCGCCTTCGGCGTGGTGGGGCAGAAGTCTCAGCCAGCCCTCGCTCGCGAGGCTGACCCCCGGCGCGCCGCCTTCTCCCGGCAGGATCGGGTCGAGGGCGAAGTCCGGCTGGGCGCTCAGGAAGTCCGTGACCTGGGCCTCACCCTCCTCGGTCTCAAGCGAACAGACGCTGTAGACCAGACGTCCGCCGGGTCGCACCCGCCCGGCGGCCGACGCCAGCAGCTTGGCCTGAAGTTGAACGAGCGACGGGATGTCGCTCGGGCGGGCGTTCCACAGCACGTCCGGATGCCGCCGGAAGGTTCCGGTCGCCGAGCACGGGGCGTCGAGCAGCACCGCGTCGAACTGGCGGGTGTCCGGCCAGGCGGCGGCGTCGGCGGCGGCCGTCTCCGCCGACAGACCGGTGCGCGCCAGCCCGGCGTTGACCCGGCGCAGTCGGCCGGCCGACTTGTCCACCGCCGTGACGGCGGCGCCGGCGGCGGCCAGTTGCAGTGTCTTGCCGCCGGGAGCGGCGCAAAGATCCAGGACGCTTTCGCCGGGCATGACGTGCAGCAATCGGGCGGGCAGAGCCGCGGCGCGGTCCTGAACCCACCAGCGGCCTTCGGCGAAGCCGGGCCAGGTCGCCACATCGCCGCGTCGATCGACCCGCAGCGTGCCCCCGTCGAGCGTTTCGGCCTCGAGGTCCTCGGCGATGGTGGGGTCGGCCGGGTCGCGCGGGCTGAGGTCGGTGGCCGGCTCGAGGGCGATCTGGGCGGCGATCGCCAGGGCCTCGGTCTCGCCATAGGCGGCGCGCCAGCGGGCCAGCAGCCACGGGGGGGCCAGAAACTCCGCCGATTCGTCCGGCTGGCCGGCGCGCAGCACATTGCGCAGCACCGCATTGACCAGGCCGCGCAACGGCTTGGGCGCCAGGCTGACGGTGGTGTCGACGGCGGCGAAGGCGGGCGTGTCGAGCCAGAAGGCCTGCGCCAGACCCAGGCGCAGCAGGTCGCGGCTGGGCGTCGGCGGCTCCTTCTTCAGCTTGTCGTCGAGGGCGCGGTCGATCGGACCCAGCCGCCGCAGGGTGGCCATCACCACGGCGCGGGCGAAGCCGCGATCCTGGGGCGACAAGGCCATGTAACGGGCGGCGCTGAGGGCCTCGTCCAGCCCGCCGCGGCGAGCCAGCGCCGCCTGCAGCAGGACAAGCGCGGCTTCGCGCGCGAGGAGGGCGGGGGCGAGGGGACTGTTCACGGCACGCTCCGTGCCCCGTCCGGAGCCGCGCGGCAAGGGCGCCATGGGCGTCATCGCGCGGTTGGGGCGCGGTTGGGGCTTGGCGGACGCCGCGCCGACGGGCTAGTCAAGGCGGCATGGACGACACCGCGCCTCCCAACGCCGCTCCAGGCAAGGTCCTCAGCGACGCCGCCCGGCGCGCCCTCGTGGAAGCCGCCGCCCGCCATGCCGCCGAGGCGGCGGCGTTTCAGGTTTCCCTTGAACGCGGCGGCCCCAAGGGCCTTGAGCCGACCCGTTTCGGCGACTGGGAACGCAAGGGCGTGGCGGTCGATTTCTGACTCGCGCCGTCCCTGACATCAACCTGCTGGCGCCAGGGCCTTGGCCATGGCCCGGGCGAGGTCGTGGTCCTGGAACGGTTTCTGCAGGGTGACGGCGCGGGGGTGGAGAGACTCGCGGGGCAGGCTGGCGCCGCTGACGAATACGTGGGGCGTCCAACGTTCGGCCAGGATTCGTCCGACCGCCGTCACGCCGCTGCCCTTGGCCAGATGGGCGTCGACGATCATCAGATCCGGCAGAGACCGGGCCGCCGCCTCCACGGCTTCCGCCTCGGTGGCCGCCGCCGCGCAGATCTCATGACCCATCGACATCAGGGTCTCGCAGACGAGCATCTGGATCAGGGCGTCGTCCTCGACCACCAGGATGCGCAGGGCGCGGTCGCCGGTCCCAGTGTCGCCCGCCCCGTCCATGGACCCGCCCTCAAAGCGCGAAATGACGCCGCGGGCACGACAGCGCCCTGCGGAGAGTTTCCGCCAGAGTCGGAAAATACTCAAGGTAGTTGGTCTGTATCGTCTGGACCGTGGCGAGGTGTGCTAATCTGTCACTCCGCCTGAGTATTTGGCCCGCGTACTTTGAGACATCCTGATGCCGGAGACGACCCCTCGTCCGAAAGTTGCGGCGGCCAGGCGCCGTGGCGTCTCCGCGTCGCCGCGGCGGCCGGAGGCGCTGACCGTGGTGGGGATCGGGGCCTCGGCCGGCGGCCTCGACGCGTTCCGCGCGCTGGTCAAGGGGTTGGTCTCGACGCCGTCGATGGCGTTCATCCTGATCCAGCACCTTGATCCCAACCACGACAGCCTGCTGGTCGAACTGCTTGCCGGTTGCACCGCCATGCCGGTCCGCGAGGCGGCCGACGGCAGGCGCCTGGAAGGCGGATGCGTCTATGTCATTCCGCCGGGCTGCTATCTGGCGGTGGACGGCGGCCTGCTGCGACTCACCGAGCCCGACGCCCCGCGCGGCGCCCGCCTGCCGTTCGACTTCCTGCTGAATTCCCTGGCGCGCAACTTCGGTCCCCGGGCGGTGGCGGTGGTGCTATCGGGCACGGGCGGCGACGGGACACTGGGCGCGCGGGCGGTCAAGGCGGCTGGCGGCCTGGTGATTGTCCAGGATCCGGAAGAGGCGGCTTTCGACGGCATGCCGCGCAGCGCCATGGCCACGGGCGTGGTCGACCGGGTGTTGCCGGCGGCGAAGATCGCCGAGGCGCTGGCGGACCACCGGCCATCGGCGGTCTTCGCCGTCGTCGCCGGACAGGACGACCAGCCCCACGGACGCTTTCAGGCGATCATCGCCCACATCCGCGCCAATACTCCGCACAATTTTCAGCTCTACAAGCCCGGCACCCTGGCGCGCCGGATCGAACGCCGGATGGCCATGGCCGGACTCAAGGCGACCGACGGGGCGATCTACCTCGATCGTCTGCGCGCCGATCCGGCGGAACTCGACAGCCTGACCAAGGACCTGCTGATTCACGTCACCAGCTTCTTCCGCGACCCGAAGGTGTTCGAGGTGCTGGCCTCCGCGATCATTCCGGGCATCCTTGCGGCGCATGACTCCGACCAGCCGGTCAGGGTTTGGGTGGCCGGCTGCAGCACCGGCGAGGAAGCCTATTCGATCGCCATGCTGTTCCAGGAGGCCATCGCCGCGGCGGGGGGCGGCCACAAGCTTCAGATCTTCGCCTCCGACGTCGACCCGGACGCGGTGGCGACGGCCCGGGATGGTCTGTTTCCCGACTCCATCGCCGTGGAGGTTTCGCCCGAGCGACTCGCCCGTTTCTTCACGCCGGAGAAGACCGGCTTCCGGGCGTCGGCGGAACTGCGGGGCGCGGTGGTGTTCACGGTGCAGGATGTCCTCAAGGACCCGCCGTTCTCGCGGATGGACATGGTCTCCTGTCGCAATCTGTTGATCTACCTCAGCCCAGAGGCTCAGGCGCAGGTGATCGCCCTGTTCCAGTTCGCCCTGATCGAGGGCGGCGTGCTGCTGCTGGGCAAGTCGGAGACCGCGGGTCCCCTCGACGGCCGCTTCGAGCCCATCGCCAAGCCGGAACGGCTCTACCGCCGTCGTGGACAGAGCCGGGCAGGGGACTTCGGCTTCCTGTTCGGCGGCGAGGATCCGACCGCGCCACGGCTGCGATCGTCCAAGCCACTGCCGCCGTTGCAGCAGGCCGCCCTGGCCGACCTGTGCCGGCGGATGCTGTTGGCCAATTACACGCCCGCCGCGGTGCTGGTGACACCCAAGCATGAGTGCCTGTACCTGTTGGGCGCCACCGAGCGATTCCTGCGCGTCCCCTCGGGCCACCCCACCCATGACATCCTGGCGATGGCGCCGGCCGGCATTCGCAGCAAGCTGTCGACCGTCATCCGCAAGGCGGTCTTGAGTCAGGGCCGCGTCAGCGTCGAGGATTGCCGGATTGAAAGCCTCGGCCGGGGCCTGCGGTTCCGCATTGACGCCCAGCCGGCGCAGCTGGGCGGCGAGACCCTGGTGCTGGTCTGCTTCATCGAGCAGCCGATGGCCCTGATGCGCGACCGCAGCGCTCCGCCGCCGAAGACCGACCCCCGCATCGGCGAACTGGAGCATGAGCTTGAGGCGGCCAAGACCGAGCTGCGCGGCGCCATTCTCGACTTGGAGCTGTCGGGGGAAGAACAGAGGGCGATCAGCGAGGAGGCCCTGTCGGCGAATGAGGAGTTCCAATCGACCAATGAGGAGCTGCTGACCTCCAAGGAAGAGCTGCAGTCCCTCAACGAGGAGCTCTCCGCCCTCAACACCCAGCTGCAGGAAACACTGGAGCGCCAGCGCACCACCGCCGACGACCTGCAGAACGTCCTCTACAGCACCGACCTGGCGACGGTGTTCCTTGATCGCGACCTGAAGATCCGCTTCTTCACCCCGGCGACGAAGGCTCTGTTCAACGTCATTCCCGGCGATGTCGGCCGGCCGCTGTCGGATCTCAACTCCCTGGCGGCCGACACAACCCTGACCCGGGACGCCCAGGATGTGTTGAGCGGCCTGGCCCCGATCGAGCAGGAGGTCGAAACCCTGGACGGTATCTGGTTCGTCCGCCGCGTCCTGCCCTACCGCGCCCACGACGGCCGGGTGGAGGGGGTGGTGATCACCTTTACCGACGTGACGGCTCGAAAGACCATCGCCAAGGCGCTCGAGGCCGCCAAACTGCAGGCCGAACAGGCCAATGTCGCCAAGTCACGGTTCCTGGCGGTCGCCAGCCACGACCTGCGCCAGCCGATGCAGGCGCTCGCCCTGCTCCAGGGTCTGCTGGCCCGCATCGTCGAAGGGCCGCGCGCCCACGGTCTGGTGGCGCGGCTGGACGAGACACTGGGAGCCATGTCGGGCATGCTCAACACCCTCCTGGACATCAACCAGATCGAATCGGGCACGCTGAGGGTGGAGCGATCGGCCTTCCCGATCAACGACCTGCTGGTTCGCCTGAAGGATGAGCTGACCTATCCGGCCCAGGCCAGGGGCCTGGAACTTCGGGTGGTTCCCTGCGGCCTGACCGTCGACAGCGATCCGCGGCTTCTCGATCAGATGGTCCGAAACCTGCTGTCCAACGCCCTGAAATACACCGCCTCTGGCAGGGTCCTGCTCGGCTGCAGGCGCCGCGGCGGGACGGTCAGCATCGAGGTGTGGGACACCGGCGTGGGCATCGCCGAGGATCAGCTCGGGCCGATCTTCGAGGAATACCATCAGGTCGACAACCCCGCGCGCGAACGCAGCCGGGGCCTGGGCCTGGGCCTGTCGATCGTCCAGCGCCTGGGCGACCTTCTTGGTCACAGCGTCCGGGTGCGGTCGCGGCCGGGCCGGGGATCGATGTTCTCGATCGAGGTTCCGCGCCCCGACAGCCGGCCGCCGACCCGTCTCCCCGAGACGCTCCACCAAGAGGCGCCGCACCGTCGCCTCGGCAGCGTGCTGCTAATCGAGGACGATCCCGACATCCGCGATCTGCTCGGCCAGCTGCTCGCCGGCGAGGGCCATCGGGTGACCACCGCCCACGACGGCGCCGCGGCCCTGGCGGTGCTGACCCGGGACCATCTGAGGCCGGACATTATCGTCGCGGACTTCAACCTGCCGGGTCTGACCGGGCTCGAGACGGCGGCGAAGGTCCGGTCCGCCCTCGGTGTCTCCGCGCCCGTGATCATCCTTACTGGCGACATTTCGGCCGAAACCCTGCGCGCCATCCAGCAGGCGGGCTATGCCTATCTTGGCAAGCCGGTGAAAGCGGCCGATCTGGATCGGATGATGGCCGAGCTCCTGCCGGCTCCGCGCGCCGTCGCCCCTCGCGCCGATGCGCCAGTCACCGGGCAGCTCGTCGCCGGACCGGTGGTCTGGGTGGTCGATGACGACGAGACAGTGCGCGAGGCCATAAGCTTGGTGATCGCGGACGCGGGCATGGCGGTCGAGGGTTACGCGGACGCCGAAAGTTTTCTGGCCGCCCACGACGCCGGCCGGCAGGGGTGCCTGCTGATCGACGCCTATCTACCCGGGATGGACGGCCTGGAGCTGCTCAAGACCCTTGGGCAGGCCGGCCGGCGCCCGCCGGCGATCATGATCACCGGCCACAGCGACGTGGCCATCGCCGTGGAGGCGATGAAACGCGGGGCCTGCGACTTCATCGAAAAGCCCATAGGCCGGCCCGAACTGCTGGCCGCCGTGGCGCGGGCCCTGGAGCAGGCGCGGGACGACAGCCGCACCGCGGGCTGGCGCACGGCGGCCCAGGTCCAGATCGCCAGCCTGACCGATCGTCAGCGGCAGGTGCTGGAGGGCATTCTCAAGGGCCTGGCCAACAAGGCTATCGCCTTCGAACTGGGCATCAGCCAACGGACGGTGGAGAACCATCGGGCGGCGATCATGAAGCGCACCGGCGCCACCTCGGTGCCGGCCCTGGCCCGGCTGGCGCTGGCTGCCGGCTGAGGGGCGAACCCCCTCTCAGGGACTCCCCCTACGGCGCCTTGTGGATCGAATCGACCCAGGCGACGGCGGTGGGAACCTCCACCGGGGCGATGTCGAGGTTGACCACCACCGCCTCGCCGCCGCTGCGCACCAGCACACACTCCAGGGTCTCGTCGTCCAGGGCGTTGATCTCCTGGTGCGGCACGAAGGGCGGCACGAAGATGAAGTCGCCGGGGCCCGCCTCGGCGGTGAATTCCAAATTTTCGCCCCAGCGCATTCGGGCCTTCCCCTTCAGCACATAGATGACGCTTTCCAACTCGCCGTGGTGATGGGCCCCGGTCTTGGCCCCGGCGTGGATGTGGACGGTGCCGGCCCATAGTTTCTCGGCCCCGACCCGGGCGAAGTTGATCGCCGCGGCCCGGTTCATGCCGGGCGTGCTGGCGGTGTTGGTGTCGAGCTGGTCGCCCGGGATGACGCGCACGCCGGCCGTGCGCCAGTC
>CAIQDO010000373.1 GCA_903870555.1 uncultured Caulobacteraceae bacterium | reverse complement strand
TGCTTTCCCTACATCTTCCGCGGGGCGCTCGACGTGCGGGCGCGCCGGGTCAACATGGAGATGAAGATCGCCTGCGCCCGGGCCCTTGCGGCCCTCGCCCGGGAGGACGTGCCGGACGAGGTGGCCTCGGCCTACCAGGGCACCAAGCTCAAGTTTGGTCCGCAGTACATTATTCCCACCCCCTTCGACCCGCGGCTGATCTATTCGATTCCGCCGTTCGTGGCCCAGGCGGCGATGGATTCGGGCGTGGCCCGCAGGCCGATCACCGACATGGCCGCCTATCGCGACAGCCTGGCGCGGCGACTCGATCCCGCGGCCGGCTTCCTGCAGAAGATCTCGGGCGCTGTGCAATCGGCGCCCTCCAAGCGTATCGTATTCGCCGAAGGCGAGGAGCTGAGCGTGATCCGGGCCGCGGCGGCGTTCCAGTCTCAGGGCTTCGGCAAGGCGATTCTGGTTGGCCGGGAGGACCTTGTGCATGAGAACATGGTGCGGGCCGGCATGGATCCCGCCAACTCCGACCTCGAGATCATCAACGCCCGTGTTTCCCAGCACAACGATGAGTTTCTGGAATACCTTTACGCGCGACTGCAGCGGTCGGGATATCTCAAGCGCGACGTTGCCCGGCTGATCAATCAGGACCGCAATTCCTTCGCCGCCTGCATGGTCGCCCTGGGCTATGCCGACGGCCTGGTCACCGGCGTGACGCGCAACTTCAGCCAGGCCCTGGGCGAGGTGCTTGAGGCGGTCGATCCCGCCGACGGCGGCCGGGTGATGGGCATGTCGATCGTGCTCACCAAGGGCCGCACCCTGTTCATCGCCGACACCAACGTCACCGAAATGCCCGAGGCCGAGGACCTGGTGGAGATCGCCATCGAGGCGGCCAACACCGTGCGTCACCTGGGCTTCCAGCCGAGGGTGGCCTTCCTGTCCTATTCGTCCTTCGGCAATCCGATGGGCGAGCGATCGGAGAAGGTTCGCGAAGCGGTGTCGATGCTCGACGATATCGAGGACCTCGGCTTCGAATATGAGGGCGAGATGCCGCCGGAACTGGCGCTTGAGCCGGAATCCCGGTCCAGCTATCCGTTCATGCGGCTGACCGGCCCCGCCAATGTGCTGATCATGCCGGCGATCCACTCGGCGTCGATTTCCACCAAGCTGCTTCAGTCGCTGGGCGAGGCCACCGTCGTCGGGCCGATCCTGGTGGGCCTGTCCAAGCCGGTGCAGATCTGTCCGCTGGGCGCCTCCGTCGCCACCATCCTGATGATGGCGCAGATGGCCGCCTACGCGGGAGTCGACGCCGAGCACCTCTCCGAATGAGGCCGCGCCGGCCCGCCGGCGTCATTGGGATCGATTTTGGCACCACCAATACGGTGATTTCGGCCCTGGGCGACGACGGGGAGGCGTCTCTCGTCGCCTTCGCCGCGCCGGAGGGCGAGATCGTCGCCTTCCGCTCCGCCCTCAGCTTCCACACGGCCGAGGGCGAGGCGGCCCGGCGGGTGATCGAGGGCGGTCCCTGGGCGATCGAGGCCTATGTCGAGGAGCCGCTGGAGACGCGGTTCATCCAGTCATTCAAGAGCTATGCGGCCAGCCCGCTGTTCCAGGACACCCGTATCCTGGGCCGGCGCTATGAATTTCCCGACCTGTTGTCGGCGTTCCTGCTGCGGCTGCGCGCCCACGCCGGCGGCGCCTGGGACGATGCGCCCCGCACGGCGATCATCGGCAGGCCGGTCAATTTCGCTGGTCTGCGGCCCGATCCCGACCTGGCCCTCGCCCGTTACCAGACCGCCTTCGCCCGCCTGGGCTTTACCGATATCCGCTACGCCTATGAGCCGGTGGCGGCGGCGTTCTTCTTCGCCCGCACCCTGGCGGCGGACGCCACGGTGCTGGTGGGAGACTTCGGCGGCGGCACCAGCGATTTCTCGATCGTCCGCTTTCACCGCGAGGGCGGGGAGATCCGCTCGACCGCCCTGTCCAACGCCGGCGTCGGCCTGGCTGGCGACGCCTTCGACTACCGCATCATCGACCACCTGGTGTCGCCGCAGCTTGGCAAGGGCTCGTCCTACAAGGCGTTCGACAACGTGCTGCCGATTCCCAACCGCTACTTCACCGCCTTCGCCCGTTGGGAGCAGCTGGCCCTGCTGCGGGCCTCGCGCGATATGCGCGACATCCGGGCCCTGGTGCGCACGGCGACCGACCCGGCCAAGCTTGCGGCCCTGGTGGAGATTCTCGACGACAACCACGGCTACCGCCTCTACCAGGCGGTGTCCCGGCTGAAAGAGGGGCTGTCGGCGGCGGAGGCGGCGGTGTTCCGCTTCGAGGCTGGCTCGGTGCTGATCGAACGGACCGTGCGGCGAAGCGAGTTCGAGAGCTGGATCGCGCCGGAACTGTCGGCCATGGATCGGGCGGTCACCGAGGCCCTGGACCGGGCAGGGCTGACACCGGATGGCGTCGACCGGGTGTTCCTCACCGGAGGCTCGTCCTTCGTGCCGGCTGTGAGGCGCCTGTTCAATGAGCGCTTCGGCGACGGCAAGGTTGAGGGCGGCGGCGAGCTTGTCTCTATCGCCACCGGTCTCGCCTACATGGGCGCCGAGCGAGACCTTGATCAGTGGAGCGAGCGGGCGCCGGTCCCAGCCTGACGTTCACCTTGACGCTAGGTGATACTTTTGGCTGGCTCAACTAGGGGCTAAACCGCGCCCGAACGCGCATCGGACGCGACGAAAAAGGGAACAACCTCCATGAAACTCGATTCTTCCGTCGCCGCCGTGGTCACCGGCGGCGCTTCCGGTCTCGGCGAAGCCACCGTCCGCGCCCGGGCCGCGCAAGGCGTCAAGG
>CAIQDO010000372.1 GCA_903870555.1 uncultured Caulobacteraceae bacterium | reverse complement strand
CCTGCCCTCGTGCCGCAGCCAGCCAGCTCCACAGGAACGACCGGCCCTGACCGGCGCCGCCGTGCAGGGCCCTCACCAGCGGCCAGGCGCGGCCAGGGTGATAGTCTTCGGGAACATAGAGCGAAAAGCCGCCGCGCTGGCCGGGCGCGTTGTCGACATGGTGAAGGCCGGTCTCAGACCGGGGTGGCGCCGCCGCCAGGGCGGCGACACGTGCGGGATCCGCCCGGGCGACGGGATCGAGGAAGGCGCGGCTGACCGGCGGCAGGGCTGCGGCGAGCGGATAGAGCGCCTCCTGCGCCCGGGGAAGCCAGCGCAGGGCGCGGAACACGCCGCGCAAATCGGCCGCTTCGCGCAAGCCCTTAAACCCGGCCAAAACGGCGTCGGCCGATTTCGCCAAGGCGTCGCGCGGCCCGGCCAGACGATCGGGCCAGGCCTCCAGGCGCGGCCGCGCCGCCCGCAGGCCCTCGTCCGGCGCGCCGGCCACCTCCAGAACGGCGCCAAGGTCGGGCGGGTTGAGGTTGCGGGCGACGAAGGCGAGGGCTTCGAGCGACCGCAACAGCGGCGGCAGGAACGCCACCAGATCGGACAGTTCGCCCTGGTCGCCTTCAGGGGCGCCGCCTTCGGGGTCGTGTTCAGGGTTCACTGTCGATCCTCGCGCGGCTTGACGGCCTTAGGGGAAAGCCGTTCAACCGCATTAAGCCATCATCGACGCCGCCGGCCCAATCAAGGCGTCGCCCATCAATCCCGAGGGAACCCCATGTCCGAAGCCTACATCATCGACGCCGTCCGTACGCCGCGCGGCGTCGGCAAGCCCGGCAAGGGCGCCCTGTCGCACCTGCATCCGCAACACCTCGGCGCGACGGTGCTGAAGGCGCTGAAGGAACGCAACAATCTCAACACCGGAGAGATCGATGACGTCATCTTCTCGACCAGCACCCAGAAGGGCAAGCAGGGCGGCGACCTCGGCCGAATGTCGGCTCTGGCCGCCGGCTTTGACATCACCGCCAGCGGCGTCACCCTCGACCGCTTCTGCGGCGGCGGCATCACCGCGGTGAACCTCGCCGGCGCCCAGGTCATGTCCGGCATGGAAGACTTGGTGATCGCCGGGGGCGTTGAGATGATGTCCTACACCACCAGCATCGGCCAGGAAGAAGCCGCCGCCGGCCTTCGCCCCCTGGGCATGGGCGCCGGCAACGCCGCCCTGCAGCGCATGCATCCGCAGTCCCACCAGGGCGTCTGTGGCGACGCCATCGCCGCCATGGAAGGCATAACCCGCGAGGCGCTCGACGCCCTGGGCCTGGAAAGTCAGCGCCGGGCCGACGTCGCCATTCGCGAAGGCCGGTTCAGCAAGAGCCTGATCACCGTCTACAACGAAGACGGCAGCGTCGCCCTCGACCATGAGGAGTTCCCCCGTCCGCAAACGACCGCCGAGGGCCTCGCCAGTCTGAAAGCCTCGTTCGACGCCATCGCCGATTTCGCCGCCTTCCCCGATGGCTCGACCTTCCGCCAGGCGATCAACGCCCGCTATCCCGATGTGAAGTGGTCCGGCGTCCACCATGCCGGCAACTCCTCGGGCGTGGTCGACGGCGCCGCCGCCATCCTGCTGTCGTCCAAGGCCTATGCCGAAAAGCACGGCCTCAAGCCGCGCGCCCGCATCGTCGCCACCGCCAACCTCGGCGACTGTCCGACCCTGATGCTCAACGCGCCCGTCCCCGCCGCCCGCAAGGTGCTGGCCAAGGCCGGCCTGACCGTCGACGACATCGACCTGTGGGAAATCAACGAGGCCTTCGCCGTCGTCGCCGAGAAGTTCATGCGCGACCTCAAGCTCGACCGCGACAAGGTCAACGTCAACGGCGGCGCCTGCGCCCTGGGGCACCCGATCGGCGCCACCGGCTCGATGCTGATCGGCACCGTGCTGGACGAACTGGAACGCCGCGACCTGAAGCGCGGCCTGGTCACCATGTGCGCCGCCGGCGGCATGGCCCCCGCGATCATTATAGAACGCCTGTAGGCATCGCGGCGAAAATCTGACGACGAGGCCCGCCGGGACATCCGTCCCGGCGGGCCTCTTGCGTTTTGGGGTCATCGACGTTGCGGAAGCAGCCCTCTTTCGCCAAGGCTTCCACCTACGCCCTTCGGGCTTCGGCGGACGCGTCGGAGCGCATCCTGCTTCGGAAGGTGGTTCAGGACGTGTCCTGCGAAGCCCGGAGGGCGAAGCAGGATGGTGCGGGCGGTCGGGGTCGAACCGACACTCCTTGCGGAACCGGATTTTGAGTCCGGCGCGTCTACCAATTCCACCACGCCCGCGGGGGAAGTCCGGGACCGAGCCCAGGGCAGCCTTATAGACTGGCCAAATAGACTGGCCAAGGTCCGCTCGCCAACCTGTCAGGCGTCACGCGGGCGTCATCGTCGGATGGGCTAGGATCGCCAGAGTCGCCACGGATCGTCATCGCATGGAGTTGTTCACCGCCGCGCATCCCACCGGTGGAGCGCCGACCGCCCTCACGGAAATCCGCGCGTTCGGACCCAACCCGGGCGCCCTGCGCCTGTTCGCGCGCCTGCCGCCGGGACTGCGTGCTCGCGCGCCCTTGGTGGTGGTCTTGCACGGCTGCGGTCAGACCGCCGAAGCCTTCGGCGTCGGGTCCGGCTGGGTCGCCCTGGCGGACGCCCATCGCTTCGCCCTGCTGTGTCCGCAACAGGCGCGAGCCAACAACAGAGCCGGCTGCTTCAACTGGTTCGAGTCGGCGGATATCCGACCCGAGGGCGGCGAAGCCGCCGCGATCCTGCGGATGATCGATCACTTGATCCGACTGGCGGACCTGGACCCCGACCGGGTCTTCGTCACCGGGCTGTCGGCGGGAGGCGCCATGGCCCTGGCCCTCCTGGCCATAGCTCCAACGCGATTTGCCGGCGGAGCGATCATCGCCGGGATGCCCTTCGATGTGGCGCATGGCGGCGCGGAAGCGTGGCTGGCCATGAAGGGCGGGGTCCTTATCAGCGACGCCGCCCTCGGCGACCGAATCAGACGGATTTCGGAACCTCAGCCGGTCTGGCCGAGGCTGTCGGTCTGGCAGGGACTCGCCGACGCAACGGTCTCCCCGGCCAACGCCCGGCGGATCGTCGGACAGTGGCGGGACCTTTGCGACCTGCCCGCGGAGCCCGACGAGACCGTGGTCGCCGGCATCCTGACGACGTCCCGGTGGGGCCGAGACCCGGCGCAATTGCGACTGACCTTGGTGGCCGGCCTGGGCCATGGCGCGGCCGTCGACTCCGGACGCCCCGGCGGTGGATACGCCGGCCCGTTTCTGATCGACAATGGCGTCGCCTCCGCTCTGGAGATCGCCACCGACTGGGGCCTTACCGCGGCGTGGACGCGCCCGTCCGCAACCGTTGAACCGACGCCCGCGAACGCGCCGCCGAAGGCGGCCAGCCGAACACCATGGCGCGACCAGGTGACGCGTGCATGGCGCCGGCTCGTTGCGCGGGCCCGGTGATCGCGCTCGTCAGGCCTTCGTTACCCGCGAGGACGCCAAAGTCGGGCGGCGGCGCGCTCGGAGCGCCGCGCCGAGGCTGCCGAACCCGGCGAGCATCATCGTCCAGGTCGCGGGTTCCGGGACCGCGGGCGCGGGAGTGTAATCATAGGTGACGGTGTTGACGAATCTCGCCGTAATCGCAACGTCCCGGGTTCCGGCTTGAACGTAGATTGCATCGTTAGTCAACACCAACGAACTTGCAAACGGCGTGAGGCCCGTCACCGCCGCATAGATTGCCGGATCGTAGGTTGCATCATAAGGCACGGAAAAATTGTTGTTTTGAACCCCGGAATCGAAACTGAAGCTAACAGGACTTGCACCGCCAGCTCCCTCTCCACCACCAATAAAATTGAACTGTCCTCCAGCAATCTTGAGATTGCCCCCAGCGCTGTACGCAATCCCGGCAGGAAACTCTACACTACCATTGGCGGTTCCGGAGGCCGTCTCTGTCCAACTGGAAGAAAATGAATTCAATGTACCCAAGGATGCATCGAATGGGTTGACAATATTGTCGAAGGATCCCGAGGGTGCGAGGGGGCCGTTGACGCCCGGACTGATCGCGGCAGTGTAGCTCAGATCGAAGGTCTTGCTCTGCGTGATCGTGGCGGCGTTCGCTCCTCCAGCGACGAGGGCCGCCGCGCTGAAGATCAAGCGAAGAGCCGCAGGGCGGAGTCTCGTGGACATGACAGAATCCCCAGTTTGGGCGCCGCGGCGCGCTCGGTTTGCTAAAGGTCGTGACGATGACAGACGTTTTTGAATTGCCGCTTCGTCAATTTGCGACATTGATGTTTTGATGACGATTTCAAATCTTTTTATAAGATCTAAAGGCGATTATCGACAGTTAAACCCAACCGTTCCAGCCGATTATCGTAAGTTATTTTATCGGTCGTGGAGCGTCAATTTTCGGCTATGCGAAAATGGGGCGCCCGAATGACTGGCGTTACACCGACTTTCCCGGGCGGAGCCGCTCCGTCTGTTGCCCCCGCGGCCTGGCTGCCCCAATGAGGCGTCCGGCGTAGCCGCGACGCGAGTCGGATGGGGAAAATCATGACTAGGCCAAAGACGGAAACCACGACGCCGGTCGCGTTCCTGTCCGACCGGCTGATCGAGGCGATGATGGTGGCGGCGGTCTCATGGCTGCCGGAATTCGAGTACGACGCTGAGACGCTCACCCTCTGGCAAAGCCTGCGACTGGCCAATCTGAACGGTCTCGTCAGATCGTCGCCCGCACTGGCCCGGAGAGACATTCCGTTAGAAGGACTGCGGCCCTTGTCGGCGAACGCCCTGGCCGCCTCCCTGGGCGACACGGCCAGCACCACCCAAGCCCGGCTGAAGCGCCTGATCGAGCGGGGGTGGATCTCGAAGACACGGAAAGGCCTGATCGCAACAGCGCCCGAGCCACGCCGGGCGACGGTGGACGGGCTTTTCGACGGCGTGGTGGCGGTGTTCGGTCGCCTGATCGTGCAGATGGCGACGGAGCGACGCCTGGGCCTCCCCAGCGCCTGCAACTACCCCGTCGGCGCCCTGGAGATGCACGCCGCGTCCCTAATGGGCAGGCAAGGCGTCGTTCTCGATTACCACTACGTCAGCTACACCCTCAGGGTGATGGACGCGGCCCGCGCCACGTTCGAATGCGACGCACTCGATCCAATCCTCTTTGGTACGCTTGCCGGCCTCAACCCTTCAGCCGGAATCCCGGCCACGGCGCTCCTGAGCGTGCGCGCCCTGGCCGATCTGGTGGAACAGCCGCCCGAGACCATCCGGCGGCGCGTTCGCAGTCTTGAGGATCGGGGTCTTGTGCGGGATCTCAGGCCGGGATTGTCGATTCCCTCGGAAACCCTGACGGGTGAGCGCATCATCACTCACGCGCGGACCGTCATCCAGTACTTCTACCAAACCCAGGCGGCGATCGCGCGCTCACTTTGCCGCCCCGCCTGAGGCCCGCGGGGTCGCCCTGCGCTCAAGAGGTCACGAAATTCCCGCGTGCCGTTCGATCACGGCGCTGACCCGCGCGGCGTCGTCGCCGGCGACGCGGCCGGAAAACACGGTCACCTCGCAGAGGATATCGCCGCCGGCGGCGCCCTGCCAGAGGTAGGCGCGCTCCACCGTCACCGATCGCCCCGACGGCGAAATGCCCTGGAAGCTGTCGCCCCAGGGCGCCACCTTCGACAACGCCCGCCAGGACAGGCTGAGCGCGCGCGACAGTTCATCCTCGGCGAAGACCAGCAGGTCGGGATCGACAGGCTTGTTCATGCCCCCAATATGCTTCTTCGCCCCGCCACCGTCGCCCCCATAGCCCGCTCCGGCTCCTCATGTTTGGCGCGTTGGCGCGTAACGCCTTTGCGGAAGGCGCCGCCTGTCTGCTAGCAGGGCGCCTCGACGCCGCCCGCGGGCGTTTCCATCCTTCAAACGACCATAAGGTTCCCGATCGATGCTGCGACGCCTCTACATGTGGATGATGAGGCAGGCGGGCTCCCGTCACGCCACCCGCGCCCTGTTCTGCATCGCCTTCGCAGAGAGTTCGTTTTTCCCGATCCCGCCGGACGCCATGCTGGTTCCGATGGTGCTGGCCGACCCGAACCGGGCCTGGCGCAACGCCGCGGTTTGCACCGCCGGATCGGTGATCGGCGGGATGCTCGGCTATTACATCGGCTTCAACCTCGAACCGGTGGCGCACTGGATCCTGACCCTGACCGGCCACCCGGAGGCCGAGGCGCCGATCCAGGCCGCGTTCGCCAAATACGGCGTCGGGGTGATCCTGCTCGGCCTGCTTCCGGTGCTGCCCTACAAGCTCATCACCATCACCACCGGCCTGGTCCACTTCAGCCTGTGGCAGTTCGTGCTGGCCTCCTGCGTCACCCGCAGCACGCGTTTCTTCGGGGTCACGGCCCTGGTCAAACGCTTCGGCCCCGGCCTGCTGCCGATTATCGAAAGACGACTGGCGCTGGTGGGCGGCCTGTTGTTAGCTGCGGCCATCCTTGCCGTGGCGGCGATCGAACTGGGACATCACCGTTGATGACCGCTGACACTTCGCGTTCCGCAAGCGTTTTCTCGGTCGTGCCGGGAATTTTGAAGCCCGTCCTACGGTGGTGGCCCTGGGCGGCGCTTGCCGCCTGTCTGGCGGTGCTGGCGGCGGCCCACGCCTTCGAGACCTTCGGCCGCCTGGCCCCTTGCGAGCTGTGCCTCAAGGCGCGCGGCGTCTATTGGGCCGCAGCGGCCGTGGCCGGGGTCATCGGCGTGCTGAGGCTGACGCCGTTGACGCCGCCGCCATGGGCCAACCTGCTGCTGGCCGCGATCTTCATCGGCGGCGCGGCCTTGGGCGTCTATCACTCCGGCGTCGAATGGCATTTCTGGCCGGGACCGAAGAGCTGCACGGGCGGCAATGTCCAGGTCAGCCTGGCCGACATGACGCGACTGCTTCACGGCGGCCCGGTGGCGGCGCCGGCCTGCGACAAGGCGGCGTGGCGGTTCCTTGGCCTGTCCATGGCCGGCTGGAACGTGCTGATCTCGCTGAAACTGGCGGTCTTGAGCGTCCTGGCGGCGCGCGCGGCCCCGACGGAGGCTCGCCCATGACCGATATCTCCCCGACCGGGTCCGCTCCGACCGATCGCCCCGTCCCGCCGCGGCCCGGGCCGGGCGGCCAAGCCGCTCGGCTGGCCCAGATGCTGCGCGTCGATCACGCCGGCGAACTGGCGGCGGTGCATATCTATCGCGGCCAACGCGCTGTTCTCGGCGCGGCGCCCGGCCACGAAGCGATCAGCGAGACGCTCGAACGAATGGAGGGTCACGAAGCGCGTCACCTCGCCCGCTTCGACGCCCTGCTCAACCAGACGCACACCCGTCCGACCCTGCTGGCGCCGCTGTGGCGGGCGACCGCCTTTGTGCTGGGCGCCGGGACAGCCCTGATGGGCGAGCGGCTGGCCCACGCCTGCACCGACGCGGTGGAGAGCGTCATCGAGGTTCACTACGCCGAGCAGATCGCCGAACTGGAGGGTCAGGATCCGGCCCTCGCCGCGGAGTTGAGCGGCTTTCGCGACGACGAACTGGCCCATAAGCAGGAAGCCATCGACTCCGGATCGCGGGAGGCGCCGGGCGCCGCCCTGGTCTCCGCGGTGATCCGCGCCGGATGCCGCGCGGCGATCAAGATCACCGAGCGGATCTGATGGACATCCAGGCCCTGCGCACCGGCGCGGAAAATCCGGTCCAGGCCGAGCGGCGGGATCTCCCCGATGTCGCCGCCGACCTGTCCGACGCCTTCGCCGACGACGTAATGTTCGATTGGTTTCTGCGGAACGACGCCCGACGAGACGCGGGGCGCCTGCGGCTGTTCCAGTTCCTGGTCGCGGACATGGCCTTCGGGACCAGTCGCATCGAGCGTCCGGCCGCCGGCGGCGCGGCGGCGATCTGGACGCCCTTCGAGGCGCTTAAGCCGACTCCCCTGCTGACCGAACTGCGCGCCTTGCCCACATTGCTGTTCGCCACCGGCCTCGCCCGGTTCGGCAGGCTGGCGGCGATGCGGGAGACGATGGACAAACACCATCCCATGGATCGTCCCCATGCCTATCTGCAGTTCCTGGGCGTCGCCCGGGCGGCGCAGGGCCGCGGAATTGGCTCGCGCCTGCTCAAGGCCGGGACAAACCGCTGCGACGCCGCCGGCCTGCCCGCCTATCTGGAAACCCAAACGGAGAGGAACATTGGCCTCTACAGCCGTCACGGCTTTAGGGTGATCGGCGAGAACCGCCCCCGCCCGGACGCGCCGCCTCTGTGGAGCATGTGGCGCGAACCGGCGATTCCGGAAATCTGAGCCCTCGACCTCAGGCCGCGGTCTTCTCCCGCGCCTTTCCTGGCGCCATTTCCTTGGGCTTCTTGTCCTTCGGCTTCTTCGACCGCAGGCCGATGCCGGCCATGCCGCCGCTGCTGAGCAGGCCGACGTCGGCCAGCAACATCGGAATCGTCCATTTGTTGGGGGCGGCGATGTAGCGCGGCTGCCAGACCGGGTCGTACTTGTCCTTGTATCTATGAACGCCGCGGAAATTATAGATTTCCTCACCCCGCTCGAACAGCAGATTGCCCACGCGCGACATGATCGGGGCCAGGGCGCGATCCTCCAGTCCCGCCAGCGGAGCCATGCCGAACTCGAAGGCGACATAGCCTTCCTCGCGGCCCCAGTTGAGCAGTTCGACGAACAGGAAATCCATCACGTCCTTGGGGGCGTCGTCGGCGTAGCGCATCAGGTCGATCGAGAACGCCGTGCGGCCGGCTGTGGTCCACAGGGTGGCGAAGGCCAACACCCGGCTTCCCACCCGCACCACCGCGAAGGGAAAGTGCCAGATGTAAGGGGCCTCGAAGCCGCCCATTGAGAAGCTCTTCTCGCCGCCGGCGTGATTGGCCAGCCACTGGTCGGAGACATGCTTGAGCTCTCCCGCCAGGCAATGGGCGCCGCCGGCGGGAATCAACTCGAAACAAGCGCCCTCCTCGCCGGTCTTTCGCCAGCTTCGCCGCAAATTTCCCTTGCGACGGCCCTCCAATGAGAAACTGTCCAGCGGCACCGCGGCCGATTCCCCCACCTTCTGGATCGAGAAGCCGAGCTCGACCAGGTCCGGCAGGTCTTCGGGCCCCACGCCATAGATGCCGGGTCGGGCCGCGTTGACGTCGGCGAGTTCGCGAAACCGCCACAACAGGTCAAGCTTCTCGTCGCGACGGCCCACCGGCGCGCCCAGCGCGATCCAGGACCGGCCGCGCACGCCGAACATCAGGAAGCTCTCGCCGGACGGGGAGAACAGGAACCGCTTGTCGCCGCGCAAGGCCAGATTGGCCCAGGGTTCGGCGCATTCGGCGTTGGCCAGAATGGCCAGAACGCGGGGAAATTCGGGGTCGGTCTCGCCGATGATCGGCGGCTTGGCAGGGGTGACAAGCAGCCGCCAGACGCCGATGGCCAGCAACAGGGCGGCGGCTCCGGCCGAGGAGCGCAGGGCGCGCTCGGCGTCCTGGTCGGCGACGATTTTCAGAACCGAGGCGTTGGCGGCGTCGAGATGCTGGAAGGACCACCAGCCCGCGAGTCCGGCGCCGCCCACCGCCGCAACGGCGGAAAGCAGCCAGCCGGGGGTGATCTCCATTCGGGACAGGCGGGCGCGCCGATGGAAGGCCGTCTTGCAGGGCGCCAGCATCAACAGCAGCACCATAAGCGCCGCTGCCTCTTCCCAGTTGAAACCCTTGCATAGCGCCAGGATCGCGGCCACCGGCAGGATCAGCACCGCGGCCCACCAGGCGCCGTCAAGTCGCCTCGACAGACCGAACGCCAGCAGGATCAGCACCAGACCCAGGATGCTCGACAGGAAGTGGCTGATCTCGATCAGCAGAATCGGGGCGTGCTCGGCGAGCCACATAAACCGCCCGGGATCGGACGGCGTGGCGCCCGACGTCAGCAGCATGACACCGGCGGCGGCGGTAAGGATGGCGAGGAGGCTGGGCGCCCCGGCCAGCATGGCGGGACGCAGATCGCGTAGCCAGCCCATGCTGCTCCCTGATGGCCGCCGCCGGTCAACGTCCGGCGTTCGGCGCTTATAGCGGCTTTCACCCAACCGAACCAACCTCGCCGATGCGTCACCGGGTCGCAAAGACGTGATCGAGGTCGCAGGCCGACGTCACGGCGGCAGCGTCGGATCGGCCTCTTGCGGCTGCGCGAGCGGCGGCGGTAAAGAGATCGCCAATTCGACAAAGCGAAAGAGGGAAGCCATGGCCGATTTCGGAGCGACCGAGTCCGACACCTTCCGGACCGAGATCCGGGCCTGGCTGGCGGATAGCTATCCCGCGGCCCTTCGTGACGCGAAGGTGGCCAGCGATCCCGAAGCCACATGGGGCGGTCGCGCCTTCGTCGGCAGTGACGATCCCCAGATCCGATGGCTGCGCGCAATGGCCGCCAAGGGCTGGACCGCGCCCCAATGGCCTCGCGAATACGGCGGCGGCGGGCTGACCGCCGAGCAGGCCCGCATCCTCGACGCCGAAATGGCCGCCGGCAAGTATCGCCCGCCCCTGGCGTCCTTCGGCGTGTGGATGCTGGGTCCGGTGCTGCTCGAATACGCCACTGAGGCCCAGAAGCAGGAACATCTGCCGAAGATCATCAAGGGCGAAATCCGCTGGTGCCAGGGCTATTCGGAACCTGGCGCCGGCTCCGACCTCGCCAGCCTAGCCACCCGCTGCGAGGATGGCGGCGACCATTGGCTGATCAATGGCCAGAAGATCTGGACCTCCTACGCCAACAAGGCCGACTGGTGCTTTTGCCTGGTGCGCACCGACACGACCAAGAAGCACGAGGGCGTCAGCTTCGTGCTGATCGACATGACCACGCCCGGCGTCGAGACGCGGCCGATCAAGCTGATCAGTGGCGAGTCGCCGTTCTGCGAAACTTTCTTCACCGACGTGAAGATCCCCAAGGGGAATCTGGTCGGCCGGATCAACGGCGGCTGGGAAATCGCCAAGCGGCTGCTGCAGTATGAGCGCCAGAACATCTCCGGCGGCTTCGCCGACGGCAGCGGCGGCGCCGGCGGCGCGGCGGGCGACCTGGCCGAGATCGCCAAGCGCTACATCGGCGTCGACGAGACCGGCGCCCTGGACGACGCCGACCTGCGCAGCCGTCTGACCCAGAACCGCATCGACCTGAAGGCCTTCCACCTCACCCTGTCACGGGTGGCGGCCGAATCCCGCGCCAGCAACGGCCCCAGCGCCGCCACCTCGATCATCAAATACGCCGCCGCCGCCCTGGCCCAGCAGAGATCCGAACTGATGGTCGAGACCCTCGGCCACCAGGGGCTGGGCTGGGACGGCGACGACTTCTCGACCTTCGAGAAGACTGTCACCCGCGGTTGGCTGCGGTCCAAGGGCAACTCGATCGAGGGCGGCACCTCGGAGGTGAACCTGAACGTGGTGTCCAAGCGCGTCCTGGGTCTGCCCGACCCGAAGTAGAGGCGCTTCGGGAACGAGGCCGGCGTTAAACGCCTGTTTGATATTGCTCCGGTCGCCGCATTCCCATATCGATTTCGCCGTCGGGCGCGGTTAGGATTCAGCCCTGTCCAGATGAGAGCTTCTGCAAGAGGCCGGCGGGTTTCGGGAAGGAAGAGACGATGTCCAACACGGCCGACCCACAGCAGGCTTTCCGCGCAGAGGCGCGCGCCTGGCTGGAAGAGAACGTCCCCGTCTCCCTACGCGGCAACGCCGACCTGGTCACCGACGCCTTCATGGCCGGCGAGAAACCGGCCGGCGACTTCGACCTGTGGCGCCGCCGGATGGGCGAGAAGGGCTGGGGCGCGCCGACCTGGCCCAAGGCCTATGGCGGCGGCGGGCTGACTCCGGCCCAGGCGCGGGTGCTGGCCCAGGAGATGGCCGCCATCGGCGTGGCCAACCCGATCATCGGCATGGGCACCAGCATGTTCGGCCCCACCCTGCTGGAATACGGCACCGAAGACCAGAAACAGCGCCACATCCCCTCGATCGTGCGCGGCGAGCTGCGCTGGTGCCAGGGCTATTCCGAACCGGGCGCGGGCTCGGACCTCGCCGCCCTGCAGACCAAGCTCGAGGACGCCGGCGATCACTGGGTGGTCAACGGCCAGAAGATCTGGACCTCCGGCGCCCAGTGGGCCGACTGGTGTTTCTGCCTGGTGCGCACCGACACGACGCGGAAACACGAGGGCATTTCCTTCGTGTTGATCAACATGCGCCAGCCCGGGGTCGAGACCCGGCCGATCAAGCTGATCGCCGGAAACTCGCCGTTCTGCGAAACCTTCTTCACCAATGCCCGGGTCGAGAAAAACGACATGGTCGGCCCGCTGAACGGCGGCTGGACCATCGGCAAGCGGCTGCTGCAGCACGAGCGCTCAGGCCAAGGCGGCGGCGCACGCGTGCTCGGCGGCGGCGCCAGCCTGCCGAACCTGCTGGAAACCTACTGGGATCACGCCGACGGTGAATCCGACGTCCGCACGCGGGTGATCGCCAACCTCGTCGACGCCAAGGCCCACGCCCTGACGCTGGCGCGGGCCGCCAGCGAGGCCAGGGGCAACCAGAACCCCAGCGCCGCCACCTCGATCATGAAGAACTCCGGCACCCGGATCGGCCAGGACAAGGCCGAACTGACCCTGGAGCTGATGGGCGCCCAGGGCCTCGGCTGGGAGGGCGACGCCTTCACAGCCGAGGAGAAATCGGCCGTCCGCGGCTGGCTGGGCGGCAAGGCCACCACGATCTACGGCGGCTCGTTCGAAATCCAGAACAACATCATTTCCAAGCGGATCCTGGGTCTCCCCGACTCCACCAAATCCGCCTGACGGTATCTTAGCGACAACGACCTGTTTTCCGAGGACGACACGACATGGCTGATTTCGGCGGCGACGATCTCGAAACCTTCCGCGCGGAAGCTCGCGACTGGCTGAGCGCCAACTTCCCCGCATCCCTCAAGGGCAAGGGCGCGATGATGTACAATGAGGGCGTGACGCCCTCGAACCCGGACTTCAAGGCCTGGGTCAAGGCGATGGGCGACAAGGGCTGGGGTGTTCCCACCTGGCCCAAGGCCTATGGCGGCGGCGGCCTGTCGACCGCCCAGGCCCGGGCATTGCAGCAGGAAATGAACGCCGTCGGCGCCTGGAGCCCGATCGGCGGCATGGGCGTGATGATGTTCGGCCCGACCCTGCTGGAGTACGGCAACGAAGAGCAGAAACAGCGCCACATCCCGCCAATCGTCCGCGCCGAGCTTCGCTGGTGCCAGGGCTTTTCCGAGCCGGGCGCCGGCTCCGACCTGGCCTCGCTGCAGACCAAGTGCGAGGACAAGGGCGATCATTGGCTGGTCAATGGCCAGAAGATCTGGACCTCCGGCGCCCAGTGGGCCGACTGGTGCTTCTGCCTGGTGCGCACCGACACCACCAAGAAGCATGAAGGTATCAGCTTCCTGCTGATCGACATGCGGACCCCGGGCGTCGAGACCCGCCCGATCCGACTGATCAGCGGCAATTCGCCGTTCTGCGAGACCTTCTTCACCGACGTGAGGGTGCCTAAGGAAAATCTGGTCGGCCCGTTGGGCGGCGGCTGGACCATCGCCAAGCGGCTGCTGCAGCACGAGCGTAGCGGCTTGGCCGGCGGCGGCGGCGGCGGACGGGGCAACCTTTTCACCGGCCCGATCAGCGAGCTGGCCAAGGCCTATGTGGGCGTCGACACAGTCGGACGGATCGACGATCCCGACCTTCGGTCGCGTGTCATCCAGCACGAGATCGACGCGAAGGCGTTCCAACTCACCGCCATGCGGTCGATGGCCGAGGCCAAGTCGAACTCCGGCCCCAACACCGCCACCTCGATCATGAAGAACGCCGGCACCAAGGTCGCGCAGGATCGCCACGAACTGACGCTGGAAATCCTCGGCGCCCAGGGCCTGGGCTGGGAGGGCGACACGTTCAAAGCCGAGGAACTGGCCGCCGTGCGGGGCTGGCTCGGCGGCAAGGCCTATACGATCTACGGAGGTTCGGCCGAAATCCAGAACAACATCATCTCCAAGCGGATCCTCGATCTCCCCGATCCGCTCGCCGCCACAAACCACTAGGACCCGGAAGAAGAGCACTGACATGGCCGTATTGACCGAAGAACAATCGATGCTGCGAGACGCGGCGCGCACCTGGACTCGCGAGAAATCGCCGGTGTCGGCATTCCGAAAGGTCCGCGATTCAGGAGCGCCGCTGGGCTACGACCCCGCCGCATTCGCCGAGATGGCGGAAATGGGTTGGACCGGCGTGATCATCCCCGAGGAATATGGCGGATCCGACTTCGGCTATTTGAGCCTGGGCCTGATCCTTGAGGAAACCGGCCGCACCTTGACGGCCTCTCCGATCCTCAGCTCGGCCCTGGCCGGCGCCAGCGCCATTATCCTCGGCGGGACCGACGCGCAGAAGGAAGCCTGGCTGCCCAAGATCGCGGCCGGCGAAGTCGTCGCGACCCTGGCGATCGACGAGGGCGCGCACCATCGGCCCAACCACGTCGCGGTGTCCGCCTCGGCCACCGACGCGGGTTACACCCTGTCGGGAACCAAGACTTTCGTTCTCGACGGCATGGCCGCCAGCGTTTTCGTAGTTTCGGCGCGCACCGACGGCGCCGTCGACGGCAAGTTCGGCATCAGCCTGTTCCTGGTCCCCGCCGACGCCAAGGGCGTCAGCCGCAAGGCCCTGAAGCTGGCCGACTCCCGCGGCGCGGCCATCGTCACGTTCGACAATGTCGCGCTCGGCGCCGACGCCCTGCTCGGTCCGCAGAACGAAGGCTGGGACCTGCTTGAGCAGACCCTCGACAGGGCCCGCGCCGGCCTGTCGGCGGAGATGCTCGGCTCGGCGGTTCAGGCCTTCGAGACCACCCTCGACTATCTCAAGACCCGGGTGCAATTCGGCCAGGTGATTGGCGCCTTCCAGGCGCTGCAGCACCGCGCGGCCAAGATGTTCACGGATCTCGAACTGGCCCGTTCCTGCGTCGAGTCGGCCCTGACCGCCATCGACAACAACGCACCCGACGTGAAGGAGCTTGTCTCCCTGGCCAAGGCCAAGATGGGAGACACCCTGCATCTGGTGTCCAACGAGATGGTCCAGATGCATGGCGGCATCGGCATGACCGACGCCCATGACGCCGGCCTTTACCTTAAGCGAGCCCGGGCGGCGGAAGCCACATACGGCGGCCAGTCGTTCCACCGCGACCGTTTCGCCCGCCTTCAGGGCTATTGAGCCCAAAGCCCTTGGTCAGCCCGGCCGTTTCCGCGGCCGGGCGCGATCATCACGTCTGATTTGAGACCTTTGGCCGGGCTTGACCCGGCCCTTTTCAGTTCACCTTTCAGCTTTTCTTCGAGCCGGCCGGCGTCTTGCCGGGCGTCACAATGAACTTCGAAACCTCGGGGCCAGGCTTCGCCTTGGGCTGCTTGGCCTTGCGAACTTCCTTGTTGCCGCGCTGGTCCTTGTTGGCCATGGCGTTGTTCCTTTGCTGGGGCGGGTGTTGCCGCGCCGTTGATCGAGGGCTCTCGACGCGTCGAGCGCCAGGTTCAGAAATAGCCGGATTCGCCCTCAACCCGGATCTGCACGACCCGGCCCTGCCCCACCGCCGCCCGCGCCAGCTTTGTGGCCGACGCCACGACCTCGGCCTTATCGCGAGCTCGATTCGAAAACCGTCCCTCATGTTCCACGGCCCAGGCGCCGTCATGCTTGACGATACGGAAGATCAGGGCTGACATTGAGTTCTCCGCCGACGCAATCGGCGGCGGAGGGATTATGCGCCCTTTGCGCCACTCTGGCGAGGGCCGCGCGATGGACGGCCACGGATGGCTTTGGGACAAACGCCCTGTGGCGCCCTTTCCTATTGCCGTGTAAGGCCCAAATCCAATTCCACCTCTGTCGGAAGGCTGCTCCTCGTGCGCCCGATTAACTCCCTTTGGCGGAAGCGCACCTTGTCGGCGATCGCCATTTCAACGATCGCCGCCCTCACCTCGGCCTCGCTGGCGATCGCGGCATCGAACCCCTCCGACCTCGCCATGCCGACCATCGACGCCGCAGCGGTCAACGACTACCGCATCGGCCCCCTCGACAAGCTCAACATCACCGTCTTCCAGATCAAGGAACTGACGGTCGAGAATCTCCAAGTCGACGCCAGTGGCCAGATCCTTCTGCCGCTGATCGGCGTCCTGCAGGCTAAGGGCAGGACCACCGTCCAGCTCTCCGAGGAGATTGCCGACAAGCTGAAGGAGCATTACCTTCAGTCGCCTCAGGTTTCGGTCATGGTGGCCGACACCGCCAGTCAGAAGGTGACCGTCGAGGGCGCCGTCAATGACGCGGGCGTGTTCGAAATGAAGGGCCGAACCAGCCTTCTTGAGGCTGTCGCCCGCGCCAAGGGCCTGGCGAAGGCGGCCAATTCGCACCGTGTCAGCATCGTCAGGAGCGTCGACGGCGTTCCGCATGCGGCGACCTTCGATCTGGCGGCGATCTCCGCCGGCAAGGCCCGCAATCCCGAAGTGATCGCCAACGACGTGGTCATCGTAGACAGCGCGAGATCCAAGTCGATCTGGCATGGAATGGTGGAGATAATGCCGGCGCTCTATCTGCTGACGTTTCTGTGACCGGGCCTTGAGAGGGCTAGCGCAGGGTTATCGATGAATATGCCTCAGGCCTTCGACGGCGATCCGCGCGAACCGGCGCCTCGCCTTGGCGTGGGCGACAATCTGCCCGCGACACGGGCGACGGGCCTAACGCCGCATGGCTGGGGCGCCGCGTCCCCGCCTCAAGATCAAGCCGGCAGAGTCAGTCTGGCCGCATTCGGCCAGGCGGTGATCAAGCACATTGGCCTGATAGCCCTCGGTCTAGCGATCGGCCTGGCGATCGGAGCCGCCGTGACGCTGCTGACCCGCCCGATCTACACCGCGCGAACGACTCTGCAGATCGATCGCGAGGCCGTGAAGGTGGTCAATGGCGAGGAGCAGACACCGCTCGACAACCTCGGCGAGGAGTTCTTCCAGACCCAGTACGGCCTACTTCGCAGTCGCGCTCTCGCCATCCGCGTGGCCGAGAGCCTCGGGCTGACCGGCGACGACAGGTTCGCTCAGGCGATGTCTCCGCGAAGCCCCGGCGCGCCGCGGAAACCCGAAACGGCCGAAGAGAGGCGTGACCGGGTAGTGTCCCTGCTCCAGACCCATGAGGGCGTGACACCGGAAAGAGGCTCACGACTGGTGTCCGTGACGTTCAACAGTCCCGATCCGGCGTTGTCTGCCAAGGTGGCCAACGCCTTCGCCGAGAACTTCATCGCCGCCGCCCTCGATCGACGCTTCGAATCCTCGTCCTACGCCCGCGACTTCCTCGAAAAACGGATTGCGCAGGTCAAGGCCAAGCTTGAGGAGAGCGAACGCGATCTGGTCGCGTACGCCGCAAGCCAGCAGATCATCCAACTGCCCAACGCCGGCCAGCCAAACTCGGCCGAGGCCGGTCCATCCCTCGCAGGCGCCAATCTGGAGTCCTTCAATACCGCCCTTGCGGCCGCGCGCACCGACCGGATCAAGGCCGAGCAGAAATGGCGGCAGGCCAAGGCGGCCACGGGCGTGGGCCTGACAGAAATCCTGCAGAGTCCGACCTTCCAGATCCTTAGCCAGGAACACGCCAAACAGGTCGCCGAGTATCAGGACAAGCTGCGGATCTTCAAACCGGACTATCCGGAGATGTTGCAGCAGAAAGCGCGCATCGAAGAGATCCAACGCCAGCTCGATCGCGAGGCGGCGGACATCAAACAATCGGTGCGAGCCCAATATGAGGCCGCCCTTGCCAACGAGAAGGCCCTCGAGGCCCAGGTCGGCACTTTGAAGACCGCGGTTCTCGACCTGCGCGGCCGCAGCATCCGCTACACGATCCTGCAGCGCGAGGTCGACACCAACCGGACGCTCTATGACGGGCTCCTGCAGCGCTACAAGGAGGTCGGGGTGGCCGGCGGTGTGGCCGCCAACAATATTTCCGTGGTGGACCGCGCGGAACCGCCAATCCTCCCGTCCCGTCCACAGCCGGTTCTCAACATGGCTCTCGCGGCTCTGGCGGGGCTGCTGCTTGGCGCGGGCATGGCGGTGATCCGGGAGGCTGTCGACCAGGCGATCCGCACGCCGGCGGACTTCGAGGCCAGCCTCGGCCTGGCGCTGCTCGGCTCCATTCCCGTGCTTAAGAAGGGATTGACGCCAAAACAGGCCCTGACCGACAACCGATCAGCGATGTCGGAGGCGTTCCAGTCGTTGCGCTCCGCCCTGCAGTTCTCCACAGCCGAAGGGTTCCCCAAGACGCTGCTGATCACCAGCCCGTGGCCGAGAAGCGGCAAGACCACCACCGCCTTCGCGATCGCCCAGTTTGTCGCGCGCCTGGGATTCCGGGTGCTGCTGATCGACGCCGATCTTCGCAACCCTTCCGTCCAGGCGCTGGTGGGGGCCGACGGGAGTCTCGGCCTGAGCAGCCTTCTGACCGGCGCGGCCCCGCTGAAAGAGACGGTGCAGACGACGCCTTACACCAATCTCTTCGCGATCACCGCCGGCCCCCATGCGCCCAATCCAGCCGAACTCCTCGCCGGGCCGCGCCTACGTTCGCTGCTTGATGAAGCCGGATCCGTGTTCGACATGATCGTCATCGACGGTCCGCCGATCATGGTTCTGGCCGACGCGCCGATGATCGGATCGGTGGTCGCCGGCAGTCTTCTGGTGGTTGAGGCGGGCCGCACCACCCGGGCCCAGGTCCGTTTGGCGCTGCGCCGCATGGCCCTTGGCGGCGCCAATGTCGTCGGCGCTGTGCTGAACAAGTGCAAGACTCCGGTCGGACCGTATGGCTACGGCTACGAATATGGAGACGCCTACGGTTATGGCGAACCCTATGGCGACGGGCGACCAGGCGGCCTGACCGCGCTGGCTGGCCGGGCCCGACGTCTTCTCTCCAGGTAACGGCGAATGGCTCGGACGCTTGAGGCCGGGCTCTCGGCAACCGCCCTGGGGCTCGCATCCCTTATCGTGATCGCCGATCTTCCTGGCCGCGAGCTCCTCTCCACGCCATCCGCCGCCCGTTCGGCGCTCAGGCGAGACCCTCTGGATCTTGAAGCCCTTCGGACCGAGGCCTTGGCGGCGGCCTCAGCGGGTCAGACGTCACGGGCGGCGCGGATGCTGGAATTCGTCGCCAAACGAACCCGGCGCGATGGTCCGACGGACGCCTGGCTTCTGCGGGACAGGTTGGCGCGGGGCGACCTTCCCGGCGCCCTGGCCTGCGCCGACGCGCTGCTGCGTCTCGATCCCGCCGGCAAGACCCGGCCGATGTTGTTCGCCCTGCTGACGACCGCAACCGACTTTGTCGAGGCCCGACCCGCGCTCAGCGAGCGCCTATCGGCAAATCCGTGGTGGCGGCAGGATTTCCTTCAGTACCTTGGCAGACACGGAGCCCCCTCGGCGGCGACGAGCCTGTTCTCCGACCTCGCTGCCGGCCCCCAGCCGGCGCGGCCGTCCGAATATGCCCCCCTGATCAACCGCCTGGTCGCCGACCGCGACTACGATGGCGCCATAGCCGCATGGCGCCAAGCCGCACCGCGTCGATCCGGCGGCCTGCTTGGGCTGCGCGATGGCGACTTCACTCAGGGATGGGACCAAACCCCCTTCACCTGGCGGCCAGCGGATGGCGTCGGCGTCAGGAGCGAGACGCGCGACGCGATTGACGGACCTGTGCGACGGGCCTTGCGAATAGACTACGACGCCTTTGGCGCTCCGACGCTGCCCGCGCAATTGCTGGTGCTTCCGCCGGGTCGATGGCGGCTCGACTGGAGGGTCCGCGCCGACGCCGAGGCCGACCAGAGGCTGTACTGGCGATTTCGATGCGCCGACACCGGCAAGGTTCTCGCGGGAGCGACCGGCGACGCGGCCGCGTTCGTTGAACCTGGATGGCGGTCCCGGTTTCTCGCCTTCGAGATCCCGGCTGGCGATTGCCGGGGGCAGTGGCTGGAACTGATCGCGGTTCCGGGCGAGCGCCGCGCGTCGGTCACGGCCCTTTATACGGACTTCAGCGTGCGTTCCGCACCCTGACCGTTCGAGTCGCCGGACCGTTTTATCGTGGCGGCAGGGCGAGGCGCCGAAACATCTCGCTGCGCCGCCAATTGAACTCCGTTTCGACGATCATGTCCAAGGTCGACTCCTTTGGCGCCCAGCCGAGCGCGCCACGGATCCGCGAGGCGTCCGCCACCAGTCTCGGCGGATCGCCGGGCCGGCGCGGCCCGATGGTGAAGTCTGGACGTCGGCCGAGAACACGCTCGGCGACGTCGATCACGTCGAACACGGAATGGCCGACGCCGGTCCCGACGTTCAGCGCCTCGAACGCGCCGGGGATCGCCGGGGCGCTCAGGGCTGCAACGTGGGCGCGGGCCAAGTCTCCGATATGGATGTAGTCGCGAATGCATGAGCCGTCCGGCGTGTCATAGTCGTCTCCGAACAGCGTGATCGGCTCGCCCTGCCCAAGCGCGGCGTCGATCAGTCGAGGGATCAGGTGGGTGTTGTCACGGCGGATGTCGCCGGTCAGTCCGTCGGCGTCCGCGCCAGCGGCGTTGAAAAAGCGCAGGGCTATCGCCGAGGCGCCAAAAGCTTGGCAATGGGCGGAGATCATCCATTCCGTCGCCAACTTTGTATGACCGTAGGGACTGCTTGGGCTCTTCGGCGCGTCCTCGTCAAAGGGGCCGTCGGCCGCGCCGCCAGCGGAGACGCCGTAGACCGCAGCGCTCGACGACAGCACCAGCCGATTGACGCAGCAGTCTCGCATCGCCGACAGCAGGGAGCCTGTGCCGGCGACATTGTGGTCGTAGTACAGGTCCGGCCTCGCCACCGAAAGGCCGACGCTCTTCAGCCCGGCCAGATGCAGCACGGCGACGACTTCGTAACGCTTCAGCGCCTCGCGGACAGCGTCGACGTCGCGGACGTCGCCCTGGACGAATTCACCCCATCGCACCATTTCACGGCGGCCGAAGCTGAGATTGTCGAAGATCACCGGCCGCCAACCGGCCATTTCCAGCGCCCGCGCCGTCTGGGCGCCGATATAACCGGCGCCGCCCGTAAGCATGACCGCGGCGCCGGCTGGCGCGAGCTTCGACATCGGCCGTAAATCCAATCCATCCCTCCGCGCCGACAACCCTGGCGCGCCTCCCCCAAAGCTATAGCCTCAGCCCAGGGAGCCAGCCAGCGCCGTCGACGCTCAACACCTGACGAACCGCCCGGCCGGAATGGGATAGTGAAACAGACGCCGCCTGGTCGGATAGGTGACGACCCCGGCCCGGCCGCAATAGCCCGCCCACCAAGAAAACGAGGAATTGGTCAGGATCAGAGCCCGGGCGTTCAGCATCAAGGCCATGTCATCCGCCCACCCGCGGCGGCCCCGGATAACGATCTCCCGGCCAAGGTCACCGAGCCGGTCGAGCGCCAACTCCGGGTCATCCGAAACCAGCACCAGCTTCGACACCCGCCCTGAACCTCTCTCCACCGCCGCGATGGCGTCGAGGAAGTAGTCCCGTTCGGGCGTCCGGCTGAACACTGGGTGATTCTCCTCCTTGTAGGTCCGGTAATGGAGGACGACGGCGTCGCGCTCATCTGCCACGGCCCGAGCGCTGACAAAGGCGCCGAAAAGGTCGCTCCAGGCCCCGCCGTCGAGGATATAGGCCTCGTGCTGCCAGTAGCCATCAAAGTAACCCTGCCGCCCGGCGTAGACTCCAAAGTCGAAATCCGCCGGCAAGGGCAGCGTCTCGCTCGTGAAAAGGCCAAGGTCGAATGGCGCGCGCCGCATCGCCGCCGAGGTCAAACGATTGCCCAGCCACGGCCTTTCGACCACGGTCAAGCCGCCGATACGATCGGCAATCTCGCCGATCGTGAACGTCATGCCGAATTTGTCCCAACGATAGGACGCCACGTCGAGAGCGACCGGCGCCCCGGTGGCGAGGGTCAGCGAGCGAGCGAAGGCGAGGCCGAACAGCTGATTGCCCAGGCCTCCCTGGATCTTGACGGTTCTCATCGACGAAGGCCCAGATCGTAGACGATTTCGGTCATCGACCGGCTGGCCAGAACGGCCGAACGGGCGGCGAAGGCGAGGGCGGCGACGGCCCCGCCCACTCCGGGAACGCCACGCTTGATGCGATAGATCTGCCACTCGGACGAGAGGTTCCTGCCGCCGGCCCGGCGTTCATAGAATCCGGCCCCCAGACGGGCGCGGACCAAATCGGCGCGGAGGTTGGCGAACCTCACGCCGCGCGCGATCATCTTCAGCCACAGGGCGTAGTCCTCCTTGAGTGGAAGGTTCGGATAGCCGCCGCAGGCCAAGACGTCCTCGGTCCGGTAGAAAACGGTGTTGTGGTTGACCGGACTGCGCCACCGCGCCCAGGCCACGATAGCCGCGTGATCCAAGGGCATGATCTTGGACCGGGTGCGTCCGTCCGGCCAGAACTCGATCAGGTCTCCGCCAAGGACGCCAACGTCCGGATGATCGGCCAGATATTTTGTCTGGCGGGCGAACCGGTCCGGCGCGTTGATGTCGTCGGCGTCGCAGCGGGCGATCCAGGGCGTTGTCACCCGCCCGAGAGCCTGATTGAGATTGTGGTGGAGGCCGCGCGGCCCGTCATTGACCACGATCCGGGCTCCAGCGCGGACGGCGCCGGCCACCGCCCGGGCGAGGTCCGCCGGGAGCGCGCCGTCCTGGCAGATCAGCAGCTCGGCCGGGGGCGCGGAGGAAGCGGCGATGCTGTCCACAGCCTCCTGGAAATACCCTGCGTCGTCGCCGCCGTAGACAGGCAGCAGCGCGGTGAAGGCGACGGTCCCCGTCACCGCGCGCCGCCGCCGGCGGCCAGCGTCCACACCGTGCGGATCAGGATCTGAAGGTCGAGGGAAAACGAGAACTGCTTTATGTAAAACAGGTCGTAGCCGAGCTTTACCCGCGTCTCGGCCAGATCAGCGGCGGGCCCGACGCGAACCTGCGCCCAACCGGTGATGCCGGGACGGACCAGATGGCGATAATTGTACGCCGGCTCCTCGCGGCTGAACCGCTCGGCGAGGGCCGTCCATTCCGGTCGCGGACCGATGAAGCTCATGTCGCCCATCACTACGTTCCACATCTGGGGTATCTCGTCGATGCGCAACCGGCGTAGCCAGCGCCCCCAAGGCGTCACCCGGCTGTCTCCGACACTGGTGGCGGTGCTCTCCGCGCCTGGCGTGGCCAGTCGCATCGTCCTCAGCTTGATCATCCGGAACACCCGGCCGCCGAGCCCGACCCGCGGCTGGATGAACAAGACCGGCGAACCCATTGTCACCAGGATGCCCAGGCCGGCGATGGCGACGATTGGCACGGCCAGTGGCAGCAGCGCGAAGACGCACAGCATATCGAGCAGACGCTTGCGGGTTCGGTAACTGGTGAGTCCGCCTTCCGGAAGATGATCCACATCGAAATGCTCGATGGCCACCGCCCCTTGCGTTTCCTCCAGGAACTCCGAAACGTGACGGATCCTCTTGCCTGCCAGCAAGGCGCGGGCGAGGGTCGGCGTCCATCGGGGCGGCAGCTCTCCATCGATGGTGACGACAATCAACTCGAACCGGCCAACCGGCGCATCGGGATTGTCGATCGACGTGCAATCGAGCTTTGGGTCCTCCAATCGCCGATGCGGCGGACCGATGACCCCGATCCGCAGTCGCACGTTCTGCTGCCGCGCGAGGGTGAAAACGGCGCCAAGCAGGCTCGACGCCAACACCCCTGTCAGCAGCATCGGGATCGAATACCACTGCCGGCCGACCAGGATCAGAAACGCCAGGGCGCCATGAACGACCAAAGTCCGGGTGAAAACCCCGGCCAGCTTCCGGTCAAATCGCCCCTTGAGGGCGATCGCGCTCCACATCACCAGGATGTTGGCGACGACATCGAGGACCACATGCCCGGGCACGGGCGGGTGCAGCATCTTCTCCCAATGGCCATGAAAGGCGACCAGACCATAGATCCAGGGCATCACGCCAACGCCAACGACCAGGGCGCCGACCATCAAGGCGCCCAGGGTCGCCTCTTCGCCAAGGCCGAGAATTGGCCGAAATCGCGTCTGCGCCGCCGCCGAGACCTCACCGCCGAGCCCCGACAGCTCACCCAAGGTCAAGTCCGCGCGCCCATCTCGCCGAGCACACCCCGCAGGACGCCGCGCCAGTGCGCGGGTCGTCGGTCGAGGAGGCTCCAGGTCGAGCTCTTGTCGAGGACGCTGAAGGCGGGGCGTCGCGCCGGCGTCGGGAAGGCCTGGGTCGATATGGGAATGACCCGCGGGACAGCGGCGAGCAGGCCGGCGGCGTGGCCTTCCTCGCCGATCGCCTCGGCGAAGTCGTACCAGGACGCTACACCCGCATCGGTGTGATGGTGGACGCCCCTCGCCCCCGCGAGCGCCAGCGCCCACAGGGTGTCAGCCAGGCCAGTCGCAGCCGTGGGGGTTCCGATCTGATCGGCGACCACTCGGACCTCGCCGCGCTCAGCCATCAGCCGCAGCATGGTTTTCATGAAGTTATTGCCGTGCGGACCATAGACCCAAGCCGTGCGCAGGATCAGGGCGGCAGGCGCTTCCGCCCTCACCGCGGCCTCGCCGGCCAGTTTGGACGCACCGTAAACCCCAAGAGGGTTGGTCGCGTCGTCGGGGGTATAGGCGCGGCTTTTCTGGCCGTCGAACACGAAATCGGTCGAAACGTGGGCGATACGGGATCCAACCCGGGCGGCGGCCCGCGCGAGGTTGGCCGGACCATCGCGATTGACGGCGTAGGCGGTGTCGGGGTCGCTTTCCGCCTTGTCCACGGCCACGTAGGCAGCGGCGTTGAGGATCAGGTCCGGCGAGGAAAAGGCGACGGCGTCGTCGACGGCGGTCGCATCACGGATGTCGAGATCGCGTCGGGCCAAGGCTTCGACGTCCCACCCCTCCGGCGCCCGAGCGGCCAGTTCTGTGGCGAGCTGCCCTCCCGCACCTGTAACCAAAGCCTTCATCGCCATCGCTCCAAAACCCCCAGGGCGCCGACGCGCGGGGGAGCGGGAGCCCCGGGAGGGCCGGTTTCCGCGCGCGCCATGCGAAAACACCAATCACGCGTAGCCCAGACCTGCGCGGCGCGGCAACCCTGGCGGCGGTGTCGCGGCCGTTTTCTTCGGGTTCGATTTCACCGGTGCAATCGCATGGACCGGAAGCTATGTCAGGAGGGCGACCACGCGGTTTATGGTCCCGCGTGATCAAGGCTGGAGCCGCTATTGAGCGAACCGACTGTTGGACGCCAGCCGGTCGGGTCGGCGAAGCCCCGCCGACCTGTCTGGACGACCCTTCTCGGCGCCCTGGTCGTGCTCGCTATCGCGGTCGGCCTGGGACTGATCCTTTCACGTTGCGTCCACTCGCCGCAAGGCGGTCCGGGCGGGCCGGTTGGGGCGGGCGGCGGCCCAGGGCGCGGCGGCGGTCGGGGCTCCGGACGCGGCGGCGGCGCCGGTCGCCCCATTGTCACGGTCGGTGTCGTGGCGGCCACAATCGGCGAGGTGCCGATCCAGCTCAACGCCCTCGGCACGGTGATCCCCTTGACCACCATCAACGTCAACGCTCGGGTGTCGGGCATGCTTCAGCGGGTGGCGTTCCGGGAAGGCCAGATGGTCCGAAGGGGCCAGCTGATGGCGGAGATCGATCCTCGCCCCTTCCAGATCGCGCTACAGCAGACGCAGGGCCAACTTCGTCATGATCAGGCCCTGCTGCGAACCGCCCGCCTCGATCTCGCCCGCTACCAAACGCTCAAGGCCGAGGACTCCATCGCCGGCCAGACGCTCGACACCCAGGCGGCCCTGGTCAGCCAGGACGAGGCGACGGTGAGCTCCGACGAAGCCGCGGCGGCCAACGCCCGCCTCAATCTGTCGTTTACCCAGATCGTCTCGCCCGTGGCCGGCCGGGTCGGCCTGCGTCAGGTCGATCCCGGAAATCAGATCTCCGCCAACCAGGCGACGCCCATGGCTATCGTCACCCAGGTCGATCCGATCAGCGTGGTCTTCTCCCTGCCCGAGGGTCAAATCGCCCAGGTGACCCGCCACCGTGGCGGCGCCGGCTTGCCGGTCGCCGCCTACGATCGAGCCGGCGGGGTCGTGCTGGCCCGGGGCGCGCTGGCGACCCTCGACAACCAGATCGACACCACCACCGGCACGGTAAAGGCCAAGGCGACCTTCGCCAACGCCGGTATGGCGCTGTTTCCCAATCAGTTCGTCAATGTCGTTCTGCTCGTCGACACCCTGCACGGTCAGGTGATCGTCCCAACCACCGCCACCCGCCACGGTCCGCAGGGCGACTTCGTCTGGGTTCTGCAACCCGACAAGACGGTCAGGTCGCGCCCCGTGACGGTCGGCCCGGGGACGCCCGAGACGGTGTCGATCGTGTCCGGCCTCAGGGCCGGGGAGGTGGTGATCACCGACGGCGGCGATCGCCTGCGCGAAGGCGGCAAGGTGGTTCTGCCGGACCCAACCGGCGCCGGACCCGCGCCCGGGGGCCACAGTCGTCACGGCGGGGCTGGAGGGGGTCCGTCCGAGGCGCCGGCGCCCCAGTGAATCCATCTCGCCCGTTCATCGAGCGGCCGGTCGCCACGTCGCTGTTGATGGCCGCCATCCTTTTGGCCGGCCTGGTGGCATTCCGCTTCCTGCCCCTGTCCGCCCTGCCAGAGGTCGACTACCCCACCATCCAGGTGACCACCGGCTATCCCGGCGCCAGCCCGGAGGTGATGGCCACCACAGTCACAGCGCCACTGGAAGTCCAGTTCGGACAGATGGCTCAGCTCAACCGGATGAGCTCGACCAGTTCGGGCGGCTCGTCGGTGATTACCCTGCAATTCGACCTCGATCTGCCGCTGGACGTCGCCGAGCAGGAGGTGCAGGCGTCTATCAACGCGGCGACGGCCCTGTTGCCGACCGACCTGCCGACGCCCCCCCTGTACGCCAAGGTCAATCCCGCCGACGCTCCGGTGATGACCGTTGCCCTGACCTCGCGCACGGTCCCCCTGACCGATGTCGAGACGTTTGGCGACCAGCGGCTCGGCCAGAAGATCTCCCAGCTGCCGGGCGTCGGTCTTGTGTCGATCAGCGGCGGTCAGAAGCCGGCGGTGCGCATTCAGGCCGACACCCAGAAGCTGGCGTCCTACGGACTGTCCATGGCCCAACTCAGCTCGGCGATCGCCTCGGCCAACGCCAACGGCGCAAAGGGCGCCTTCGACGGCCCGACCCGCGCCTACGCCATTGACGCCAATGACCAGCTGCTCACCGCGGCCGACTACGCCCACCAGATCGTCGCCTTTCGGAACGGCGCTCCGATCCGCCTGATTGACGTGGCCAAGGTGACGCAGGGAGCCGAGAACACCGAGCTGGGCGCGTGGAACGACACAACGCCGGCGGTGCTGCTCAACGTCCGCCGTCAGCCGGGCGCCAATGTCATCAGCACCGTCGACCAGATCAAGGCCAGCTTGCCGGAGCTGAGCGCCAGCTTGCCGCCAGGGGTCGATGTCAGGATTGTAGCGGACCGCACCACCGGCATCCGCGCCTCGGTCAACGATGTCGAGTTCGAGCTGATGCTCAGCGTCGCCCTGGTGGTGGCGGTGATCTTCCTGTTCCTGCGCAGCCTGCAGGCCACCTTCATCGCCAGCGTCGCCGTGCCTTTGTCACTGATCGGCGCTTTCGCAATGATGTACGAGATGCATTTCTCGCTGAACAACCTGACGCTGATGGCCCTGACCATCGCCACGGGCTTCGTCGTCGACGACGCCATCGTCATGATCGAGAACATTTCCCGATACATCGAGGCCGGCGAGACTCCGATGGAGGCCGCCCTCAAGGGCGCCAAACAGATCGGCTTCACCATCATCTCCCTTACGGTGTCTCTGATCGCGGTGCTCATCCCGCTGCTGTTCATGGGCGACGTGGTGGGCAGACTGTTCCGGGAATTCGCCATCACCCTGGCCGTGACCATCGTCATCTCGGCGGTGGTGTCCGTGACTCTGGTGCCGACTCTTGCGGCGCGGTGGCTCAAGTCTCCGCAGACGCGAAAGGAGAGCCGTTTCGGCAAGTCGTCCAAGGCGCTGCTCGACACCGTCGTCGCGCGCTATGATCGTGGCCTGACCTGGGTGCTCGATCGCCAGGGCGCGACGATGGTCGTGGCGCTCGCGACGCTCGCCATCACGGTCCTGCTGTTCGTCGTCATTCCCAAGGGCCTGTTCCCGACCCAGGACACAGGCCTGATCCAGGGCGTCACCCAGGCCAACCAGTCGATTTCCTTCTCGGGAATGGCGACTGCCCAGCAGAAGCTCGCCAGCCGCCTGCTGAAGGACCCCGACATCGCCGGCCTGACCAGCTTCATCGGCGTCGACGGCGTCAACACCACGCTCAACAGCGGCCGGATGCTCATCCGCCTTGCCCCCTTCGGCCATCGCACGGCCAACCTGCCGGCCATCCTCGAGCGCCTACGGCGGACGGCCGACGGCGTGGCGGGGCTGACCCTGTTCGTGCAGCCGGTCCAGGACCTGACCATCGACTCCTCGTCGGGCAGGACCCAGTACCAGTTCGCCCTGCAAGGCTCGGACACGGCGACGGTGGCCCTGTGGTCCGGCAAGTT
>CAIQDO010000371.1 GCA_903870555.1 uncultured Caulobacteraceae bacterium | reverse complement strand
TCAGCAGGGTGTCGCCCGCCGCCACCTCGGCGCCGACGCCCACCTCAAGGGCGCGGACCCGGGCGTTCATTTCCGAAAGCACCTTGATGGTGGGCACGGGGACCTCGAGCTTCCATTGCGAAACGGCGGAGAGGCAGGCGTGAACCCACGGCGCCGGGACCATCATCGCCGATCCCGTCTTGCGAGCAAGGGCGATGGAGGCGTTTCCCTCGCCTAGATCGCTTCGACGACCACCTCCGCCGCCAGCCGACGCACATCCTCCGGCAGGGCCAGTTCGGTGCCGTCGGCCAGGAGGGCGGCGGAGCCGGCGGCGACACCCTGACGCAACGCCTCGTTCAGGCCCGCGTCGCGCGACAGGGCCAGAACCAGGGCCGCCAGGAAGGAGTCGCCGGCGCCGACGGTGCTCAGCGGCTTGATCGGCAGGCCGGCGGCCAGCCAGGCCTGATCGGCGGTGACCAGCAAGGCGCCCTCGGGGCCCAGGGTCAGGGCCACCACCTCCGCCGCCGCGCGGCCGATCAGGGCGCGACAGGCCGTGAGCCGGGACGCCGTGTCGCCGAGACCTTCGCCGGTCAGTTCGCGCAGTTCGCGAAGGTTCGGCTTGACCAGATAGACCCCTTCGTCGAGCGCAGCCCTCAGGGCCGGGCCGGAGGTGTCCAGCACCAGCCTGCTGTCATGGGCGCGAACGGTCCGCGCCAGGCTGGCGTAGAAATCGTCCGGGGCGCCGGGCGGCAGACTGCCGCTGGCGCAGGTGAAGGCGGGCTTGCGGGGCATCTCGGCGAGGGCCTGCAGGCAGGCGGCCAACTCGTCGCGCGAGAGCGTCGGCCCCGAAAAGACGAAGCGGAACTGCTCGCCGACATCGTCCCGGACGCTGAAATCCTCGCGGGTGTCGCCCCGGATCGGCACGACCAGACTGCGGACCCCTTCGGCTTGCACCAGATGGCTCAGCAGGCCGCCGACGAAGCCGCCGGCCGGAAACACCGCCGTCACCTCGCCGCCCAGGCGGGTGATGACCCGGGCCATGTTGACGCCGCCGCCGCCGGGATCGCGCCGCTCGTCCTTGCAGCGCAGCTTGCTCTCGGGCCGCAGGCGCGCCACCGACGCCGAGACGTCGATGGCCGGGTTCATGGTCAGTGTCGCGATGGCTGGCATTTGGATAGCTCCCCCGGCGGCGCAATTGCCCGCCGCCGACGCGCCCCGCCTTGACCCGCGTCAAGGCGGGAACCTTTGATTGGCCCAGGATCGACTCCACATTTTGCGTTCGGCGGATCGTCGTCGGGCGAGCAGAACAGGCGCGACGATCCCATGCCTCACCCTTACGTCCTTCCGGACGACCTGCCGGCCCCCTTGGCCCGGCTGCTGGCCTATTGGCGGGGGCTGCTGCGCGGATCGGCCACCGTGCCGTTCGGCGACGATCTGAACCTCGCCGATCTCGCCGATCTCAAGGATCGGCTGATGGTGATCGAGGTGTTCGAAAAGCCGGAACGGTTCCGGCTGGACATCGCCGGCGACGCGCTCGGCGCCACCACCGTCGGTCATTTTCTCGATGAGGTCAGGCTGGCGTCGCCGTTCGATTTCCTGCGCTCGCAATGCGGCGCGACGGTCGAGGCGGCGGCGCCCACCTATTACCGCCGGCGCGCCGCGGTGGGCGGCTTCGCGCGGTTGCTGCTGCCCCTGTGGGGCGAAGGCCACATCAACATGGTGCTCGGGCTGGTCGAGGAACGCTGAGCGGGTTGAATCCGCCCTCGGACTCCCTAGCTTTCATCTTCAACCCAAGGGGAGCCCGAACATGACCACGACGCTGCAGGACATTCCGCTCAAGACCATCGACGGCAAGAACGCCTCCCTTGGCGACTACGCCGGCAAGGTGGCGCTGGTGGTGAACGTCGCCTCCAAATGCGGCCTGACCCCGCAGTACGATGGCCTGGAAAAGCTGTACGAGGCCTATCGCGACCAGGGCCTGGTCGTCCTCGGCTTTCCGGCCAACGACTTCGCCGGCCAGGAGCCGGGCGCCAACGACGAGATCGCCGACTTCTGCCGGACCAATTTCTCGGTTCAGTTCCCGATGTTCGAGAAGATTACCGTCACCGGCGCCGACAAGCACCCCCTGTATCAGGCCCTGACCCTGGAGGCGCCGCCGGTGACCGGCGACTCCGCCGGCTTCCGCGAACGCCTGAAGGGCTTCGGCATGACGCCAAACCCCGAGCCCGAGGTGCTGTGGAACTTCGAGAAGTTCCTGATCGACAAGTCCGGCGCCGTGGCGGCCCGCTTCGCCCCCACCACAGCCCCTGACGACGCCGCCCTGGTCGGGGCCATCGAGGCCGCCCTGGCGGGCTAGCCCGGCGGGCGCTTGAGCGCGGCCAGGATCAGGCCGCGCTCAAGGTCCCACGACCGGCTGCCGGGCGCGATCAGTTCGACATGGCCTTCGCCCTCGACCTCATGGCGTTCCGGCGCCGGGCCGCGCGCGGCCATCCGTTTGGCGTAGGCGACCGCGCCGGCCGGCGGGGCGATCCGGTCGCGACTGGCGTTGACCAGCACGATCCGGGCGCGCGGCGGCGGCATCACCGCCGGCGAGGTGTCGGCAAAGACGTCGGGATGGGCGGTCGTCGGCAGGCCGACCAGCCGCGCCACAACCTCGGGTCCGCAGGTGTCCCCCGGCGGGGTCTGGGCGGCCTCAAGGTCCGGCAGGCCGCCGAGGCTGATGGCGGTGGCGATGGGCAACGGATCGCGCCGGTAGGCGGGGGAACTCGCCCGCAGGCCGCCACGCGCCGCCAGCCACAGGGCCAGATGGCCGCCCGCCGAGTGGCCGACGACCACCACGCGTCTCAGGTCGAGCCGATTGGCCTTCGCGGCGCCGCGCACGGCGTCGGCGGCGTCGGCGACGTCCTCGAAGGTGCCCGGATAGCCCCCGCCCGGGCGGTCGACGCCGCGATATTCGATGTTCCACACCGCCACGCCATGCTGACGCAGATCCTCGGCAAGGTAGTTCATCAGCCTGGCTTCGGCGATGTCGGTCTGCCAGCAGCCGCCGTGGATCATCACCACGGTCGGATGGGGTCCGGGGCCGGTGGGCAGCCACAGGTCGGCGAACTGCAACGGATCCTTGCCGTAGGGACTATGCGCGGTGGCCGTCGGCAGGGGGCGGCCGGTGAGATCGGGCCAGTGCATCAGGGGCGGCGGCGCGGCGGCGGCGAGCGACATGATTGCCAATCCTATCGGTGCGACGAGGCCCTTGGCGCGTCTCAACCTTGACCAAAGTCGCGTGATCATGGAACCCCCTGTTGAACGAAGCCTAGCAAGCGCCGGCGCCGGCGCGAGTCAAGCCGAGGACATTCGCATGAGTCGATTGCCGCCGAACCACCCCCAGCGCCTGGCCCTGGCCGATGAGGTGCATGCCCGCCCGCCGGAGGCGCTGGAGACACCCTCGCGGGCCAGCTGCGTGGCGGTGCTGGTGGCGCCGGATCATCGCGGCGAGGAGCAGGCGCATTTGGCGCGCCTGTGTGAGACCTTCGGCGTCGCCCCGCCGGAGGCCGGCGCCATCCACTTCGTCTCCGACC
>CAIQDO010000370.1 GCA_903870555.1 uncultured Caulobacteraceae bacterium | reverse complement strand
GGGAGACATCCAGGGTGACGCTCGCCGCTCCGGACGTCTGGCCGACCTGGTAGCCATCGAGCGCGCCCTGGCCAGAATTGGAGGTCGCGCCGACAATCGTCGCGCCGCCCAGATTCGGCTCGGCGAAGGTGGAGACGCCGGTGCCGCCGTAATAGGTCCCTATGATCGAAAACAGATCGGAATGGGGGAAGACACCCAGCGAGGCGCCGTTGGCGGTCTGTCCGGCCGGGGCGTAGGTTCCGGCGAAGGTGCGCACGAAGCCCAGCGTAAAATAGTCGGAGCCGCTCAGCACACCGGCGCTGGCCCTTGACGGGAAGAGGGCGTTCAGAGCCAAGCCCTGATTCAGCACCAGCGACGGCTGATAGTTCGAAAACGGCGCCCCGCCGCCCGCGTCCAGTGTGTTGGCGGCCATGGCCGGGGCCGCGCTCAGCAACAGCGCCGCGGCGACAACCGTTCCGCTCCTGAACCTGATGGTCATGTTGGTCTCATCCCTGCAATATCGGCGCCGAAAGTCGGCGCGTCGGTGGCGATATTGCGTCGGCCGCTGGGGTTGGGAGAAGATGCGACGGCGGCCGTTCGGTTGCGTTTGGGTGCGCAACCCCCTGGATCGTCGCGTCGCGTGCGCCTTAGAAATCGGTTGCCAGGGCGATCAGGCCCTTGCGGTCGTCGGCGCGCTTGTAGGCGCCGGGACCGAGGACGACGAAGCCGCCCTGCCCGGCCACATTGGTCAGCTGCAGGCGCAGCACCGAGGCGCCGCCCCTAACCTTGAAGCGATAGCGCAGGCCCAGGTCGACCGTCGCGCGGGGCGGCAGGCGGAAGCGATTATCGAGGCTGGCGACCACCCGGTCCCGCCAGTTGACCCCCAGGTCGAAGGACCAGGCCGGCGCGGCCGGAGGCGCGTACTCGGCATAGGCCTGCGCCTTGGCGGGCGTTGAGCCGACAGGCCGCCGGCCGATGGCGCCGCTGGAGACCGCCTCGCCGCTGGCGGCGGCGTCGAGCAGCACGGCCCCGGCCACCACGGTCCAGCCCCAGGCGGGCGAGCCCGCGAGCGACACCTCCACGCCCCGGTTGTCGATGTCGCCAAGCCGCCGGAAAGAACCGGCGGCGTCGATGGCGTCGTAGGGCTTGCGCACCTCGAAGGCGCCGGCGATCAGCGACAGGCCGGAGGCGGGTTTCCAGCGCAGGCCGGCGTCGGTCTGGCGGGTGCGGATGGCCGAAGTCAGGGCGGTGCGGTTGACGGCGGCGTCGGGGGCCTGGCCGGCCTCCTCAAGACCCGTGGTGTGGGAGGCGTAGGCCGTCAGGGTCGGCGTCAGGGTCACGGCCAGGGCGGCGTTCCACAGCACCGGCGCATCGGCGACGCGGACGGCGGGGGCGCCGGGCGCGGTGACGGTCTTCACATAGCGGGTCTTCTGGATGCCCACGGTCAGGGCGCCGAGGCCGCGCCAATCGAGGCCGTAGCTCAGGCCGGCGAAACCCTGGCGCACCGAATCGCGGGTGGTCTGGCCCAGGACGAAGGCGGGCTCGGCGATCGGCGGGGGCGGGTCGATCGGGCCGACGCCGAAATCGACGCCAGCCGACCCGCCATAGCGGCTCTCCACCGTCCGGCCGCGCAGGCTGAGCAGCAGCAGATGGCGGCGCGGTCCCTCGGCCAGGCCCTGGGCGAGGCGGATCTCGGCGCTTTGCGAGAGATAGGATAGAGGCGGATCGGCGATGATCGTCCGGTCGGCCAGTCCTTGCGGCGTCAGGTCGGTGAACAGCTCGGCGAAGGTGGTGCGGGTGGTTCCCGACGAGCGGAAAACACCGGCGCGCAGGGTGGCGTCGCGCCACAGGCCGGCGCTGGCCACGACCCCGGCATTGCTGTTGTCGCCGCGATAGGCGTCCCAGACCGGACCGCGATAGGCGATCGGCAGATGCGAGACCGGAGGGGCGCCGTCGCGGGTGACGTAGATGGCCGTGGCCGGGTTGCCCAGTAGCGGCATGGCCTCGAAGAACGGCGTGACGTCGATCCCGGGACGCGGACACCAGCGGGCGATCACAGCGACCTGCCGGTAGTCGGCTGACGTGCGGTCGGCGAACACATCGCGATAGACGCCGCCGCCGACGCCGAGGCTCAGCGTCGCGGTGAGCGGGGTCTGGGCGTCGATGTCCAGGCTCCAGCCGCCCCAGCTGGTTCCGCCGGCGATGACGCTGAGGGCGCGGGCGCCGGTGGGCCGGCGCAGCTGATAATCGACCACGCCCGTGGGCGCGGGAAAGGCGAAGCCCTGGGCGGCCAGGCCAACGCGCATGATCTGGCCGCCCACGAGGTGGGCGCTGAGCGCCTCCTGCTGGTCGAAATAGAGCCCGTCGATGCGCAGGTTGCCGGCCGTCACCGCCGAGAAGCCGCGAACGTCGTCGGGCGAATAGAGGCCGAT
>CAIQDO010000369.1 GCA_903870555.1 uncultured Caulobacteraceae bacterium | reverse complement strand
CGCCGCATCCGCGAGCTGGAGGACCGGCTCGGGACGGCGTTCTTCATCCGCTCTCCAAGCGGGGTCATGCTCACGCATGCCGGGAAACAGTTCGTCCAACGCGGCCGTGTCAACGGCGGTCGAATTCCAGGCCAGTGTGGCGGAGTAAAAGCAGGCCACTCGTTCGCGGCGTGATGCCTTGCAACCAGGCCCCCGATCGGGGGCCTGGTTGCAAGGTGGCGCCAGCAAAGTCGGTCAGGATTGTGTGATTTTGCCGGTCTCTGGAGCGGCGGCGTGGGCCTGGTTTTGCTCCGCCCTGGCGACCACACGCCGGCGCCCGGCCGATTGCTTCAGGCGGTAGCTGTCGCCGTTCATCGTCAGGATGCTGACGTGGTGGGTGAGTCGGTCCAGCAGCGCACCGGTCAGCCGCTCCGAACCCAGCACCGAGGTCCAGTCCTCGAACGGCAGGTTCGATGTCACGATGGTCGAACCGCGTTCGTAGCGCTGCGAGAAGGTCTCGAACAACAGCTCGGCGCCGCTGGGTGACAGCGGAACGTAACCGAGCTCGTCGATGATCAGCAGCTTCACCGAGGCCAGGTCCCGCTGCAGCTTCAGCAGCCGCCGTTCGTCGCGCGCCTCCAGCAACTGGCTGACCAACGCGGCCGCGGTCGTGAACCCAACGCTGAACCCCTTCTGGCAGGCGGCAAGCCCCAGCGCGAGCGCCACATGGGTCTTGCCCGTGCCGCTGTTGCCAAGCGCTATGATGTTCTCACGGCGAAGGATGTATTCGCAGCGGGCCAACTCGAGGACCAGCATCTTGTTGAGCCCGGGTATGGCGATGAAGTCGAAGGTGTCGAAGTTCTTCACGACAGGGAACCGGGCCGCACGGATGCGCCGCTCCACCATGCGCCGCTCGCGGTCGATCAGCTCAAGTTCGACCAGTCGCAGCAGGTAGCGGGGTGATCAACGCCCTCCCGAGCGCATTCGCGGGCCACCTTGTCATACTCGCGCAGCACCGTCGGCAGCTTGAGTTGCTTGAGATGATGCGCGAGCAACACCTGTGGCGTCCCGCTCGTCGTACCCGCCGGCATGGCATCGGCCATCGCCTTGCCGGTCATGCGGCGATCCCCGGCACCAACGCCGCATAATCCGCCGCCCGCGTCGTCTGCACCATCAGCTTGGGCAGATGTGGATAGGCCGCCAGATCGAGGCGAACAGGCCGCCGCTCGATCCGCGCCAGCGCGATCAGCTTGACTGCATCGAACCCGATGGCACCCGAATGGATCGCCTGGCGCACCGCAGCCGTGACAACCTCCAGCGACATCGCCTCGAGCAGCCTGAGCACCTGGATGAACTCACGCTTGCCGCGGTTGCCCATGCGCGCCTCGAGCAGATGGCGCAGATGCTGGAACACTTCCGGCAGGTTCCAGCCCTGCAACGCCGCCGCCTGGTCGAGCGCGTTCGGCTTGGTCTCGATCAGGGCCAGGTAATGCAGCGGGTCGGCCACGAATGCCCCCAGGGCGTAGCAGCGCGGATGGCGGGCGATCTCCTTGCCACCGCACAGGATCACCACCTCATCCACGAAGCCCTTCACCAGGACATCCTGAAAGCCGTACCGCGTCGGCACCGAGTAATCATTGCTGCGATACCGGACGAGCGCGGTCGACGACACCCGCGCTGCCCGCTTCTCGCACGCCTCCAGCGCCACCGCCGGCAAGTCGCGCAGGGCTGCGGTATCGGCCACCAACCTCTCGCCGATCGTCGCCGCATGCCGCCCGGCATGCTCGCCCTGGCGGGCCAGGCAGCGCGTCGTCAGCATGACATT
>CAIQDO010000368.1 GCA_903870555.1 uncultured Caulobacteraceae bacterium | reverse complement strand
CCTCGACGTGCCTCGCCAGGAGGTGATCACCAAGGACAACGTCACCGTCCAGGTCGACGCCATCGTCTTCATCCAGGTGATGGACGCCTCGGCGGCGGCCTATCGGGTGGCCAACCTCAACTTCGCCATCGGCCAGCTGACCATGACCAACTTGCGTACGGTGGTGGGGTCGATGGAGCTCGACGAGGTGCTGTCCCAGCGCGATCAGATCAACACCCGCCTGCTCACCGTCATCGACGAGGCCACCGGACCCTGGGGTGTCAAGGTGGCGCGCATCGAGATCAAGGATCTTCAGCCGCCGCCGGACATCACCAACGCCATGGCCCGGCAGATGAAGGCGGAACGCGAGAAGCGGGCGGTGATCACCGAGGCCGAGGGCGAACGCCAGGCCGCCGTCACCCGGGCCGAGGGCGCCAAGCAGTCGGCCATCCTTCAGGCCGAAGGCCGCAAGGAAGCCGCCTACCGCGACGCCGAGGCGCGCGAACGCTCGGCCCAGGCCGAGGCGGCGGCCACCAAGAGCGTCTCTGACGCCATCGAGAGCGGCAGCGTCAACGCCCTCAACTATTTTGTCGCCCAGAAATACGTCGAGGCCTTCGCCAAACTTGCCGACTCGCCGCAGCAGCGGACGGTGATCGTGCCCACCGACATGGCCGGAATCGCCGGCTCGATCGCCGGAATCGCCGAACTGGTCAACGCCGCGCGGCGGGATTCAACCGCCGCCGCCGCCGCCCCCCGCCGCCCGGCGGTTCCGCCCACGGGAGCCTAGACATGGCCGCCTGGCTCGACCTGCTCGCGACCCATGCCATGCTTGACTGGCTGGCTTTGGGCGCGGTGTTCCTGATCGTCGAATTGCTGACCGGCTCGGGTTGGCTGTTGTGGCCGGCGGGTTCGGCGGCGCTCACGGGCGTCGCCGCCCTGGCGCCGCAGATCGGCCTGGAAGGTCAGGCGGCGATTTTCGCCGGCCTTACGATCGCCACGACCCTGGTCGGCCGGCGTTTCGTCAATCGCGGCCCGCGCGGCTCGCGCGACGTCAATGACGCCGGTGTCCGGGTGATCGGGCTCAGCGGCGTGGCCGCTACCGCCTTTGAGGACGGCCGTGGGCGGGTGTTCGTCGATGGCAAGGAATGGTCGGCGGAACTCGACGGCGACGGCCCGGTGTCGCCCGGCGGGCGGGTTCGGGTGATCGCCCTGGTCGGCGGAGCCCGGCTCAAGGTCCGGTCGGCGTGACAGGGGCGCCTCCGGCCTGAGGGCTCCTCAGCCCATTAACGGCAGTACCCGGAGCAGCGCGGTCGGCGCCACCCGGCTTTCGCCGACGAAAATGCCGGACGCGACGATCAACAGGGTCAGCAGCATGGCGATACCGAGCGAAACGCCTCCCACATAAATCAGCATCTTCGGCAGAGGGCCCTGGAACCAGCCGACGACAACCAGGATGACGAGAACGGCCGAAATGGCCATCCAGTAGTAGCCGGGCAGGGACAGCTGGGTCGCGGAAACCCGCGCGTCCCGCACAT
>CAIQDO010000367.1 GCA_903870555.1 uncultured Caulobacteraceae bacterium | reverse complement strand
GAGCATGGTCATGATCGCCGCCAGCATCACCACCAGGGTGATCATGTTGCGGTTGACCGGCGCGGGGACGGGGGCCTCGGTGCTCACCCCTCAGACGATTAGCGGATTTCCCTTAGGGGAACCTATGCCTTCGCGCCATCGAGCATCCCGGTGAAGCCCGCCGGGGCGTAGGGGCCCAGTACGATCTGTTCCAGCACGCCGGCGCCCTTGCGGGTCCCGTCGGTGGCCTCGACGACCTGCTGGACGTGCAGATTGTGCGGGTCCAGCGGGTCGAGCTGTGAGGGATCGAACGACTCGCCGTTGACGGCGAGCTCGCCGTGCCAGGTTCCCTGGGCCCAGGTCGGGTGCATGTAGCCCAGGCCCTTCATCTGGAACTTGAGGATCGGCTTGAGGGACAGGGTGCGGATGTCGCCGACGAGCGGCACAAGGTCGATTTCGGCCGATCGCGCGAGGCGGGTTCCGGGGTGGTAGTCGACCCGGTGGCGGGCGGTGGCCATGCGCTCGTCGCGTCCGTCCTCGACGCCGGGGACGTCCGCCTCGGTCGGGTAGAGGGGCGCGACGATGCCTTCCCGGACGAGGGCCTCGCCGCGGGGACCGTCGAAGAAGATCGCATGGGTGATGTGGTCCTGCCAATGGATCGGGGCCCACAGGAAGAACGCCGAGGGGAGCGTCTTTGGCGGCGCGCCGCCGGTCTCCGGCTCGCCCACGCCGCGGACGCCCCAGGACCGGTCCTTGGTGCCGAGGCAGACCTTGTCGTCGACGGCGATGTCGCCGTCCGGCGTGTGGATCATGCCGCTCCAGCGGCCGAACTGATCGAAGCGGGTGGCGTCCATGGCCCGGCGAGTGCCGCTCCAGAGCGTCTGGCGCGCCTCCTGGATCGAGGCGGTCCGGGTCGAGAACGTCAGGTCGCACGACAGGCCGGTCTCGTTGTCGTCGAGCACCAGCCGGGTCCGCTTCATCGGTTCGAGGATCTCAAGGCGGAACGGCCCGACCTGCATTTCGGTCCGCTCGGTGGGCGCGCGCCGCGAGCCGAAGAAGCAGTGCTGGCGTCCGTCCCGCGTCACGACGCTGAAGGCGCAATCGAGGATGCCGCGATGCGGATAGATCGCCATGCCCACCCCGAAGTAGTAGGCGCCGTCCGGCGAATAGCCGTTGAACCAGGTTCGGTCATAGGCGTTGCGGTCGCTGCTCGCCAGATGGGCGATCGGTTCCGGGGTCTGGTGGATGGGATAGTCGTCGAGCTTGTTCAACATTCCGGTGTTTCCCATGGCGCCCTGGGACGGGCTATGGCCCGTTTAACGCGCCGTTGTAAACGCCGTGCGACCACCCGCGTCCCCTCGCCGGTCAGCGGTGATCGTCGTCGATCGCCTTATATTCGGCCTCGACGTCGGCGGGCGGGTCGAGGAAATCGTCCCAGGGCAGGTCCTTGTGCAGCTCCATCGACCACCGTTCCAGCCACTCGATGCCCTCGGACCCGACATAGGGGTCCTTGATCCGATAGGCGGGATCCTTCATCGCCGTGTCCAGGCTCACCGGGCGCAGATCGTGGCGGGCGAGGATCTTGGGCAGGTCGTCGATACAGTCGGCGTTGAGTCGGGTGACGTGCAGCAGCAGGATGAAGCGGATCTGCCGCCCCAGAAGCGCCTGCGACGCTCTCTGGTACCAGCCGACCATCCGGTCGGTGTAGTCCAGGTATTGGGCCTTGATCCGTTTGACCCGCGCCTCGTCGTGGCGGGCGATGGCGTCGTCATAGGGCTCGGCGAACATCCAATCCGAGGCCTCCATCGTGACTGGCGCGATGCGATAGCCGTGGGCGGCGAGCCAAGCGTCGATCGCCGCCTTCTCCGCTTTCGGCAACCCCGTTTCGAGATAGGGATGGCGGAACCACTTCAGGGGCAGGTGGCGCTCGTCGAGCAGCGCGCGGGTCACCGTCTCGCCGCGGGCGATATCCTCGATATAGGCCTTGGCCCGGATGCCGTTGGGCGATTCATGGGAAAAGGTGTGATTGCCAAGCTCCATGCCGGCGTCGCGCCATTTGCGCAGATTGGCGATCTGGCGGGTCCGGTCGAGGTCGTCGAGCTTGCCCTCGTTGACGAAGCCGATCGCCGGAATGTGATGGCGCCTGAGGCCTCGAAGGATGATCTCGTTGGCGTAGTCGACATAGGGCTGGGAGGTGAGCAGCGTCAGGGCCGGGAGATCGTCGAACGTCAGGGCGATCTGGCCGTGCTCCGCCAGGGCCGCCGACGGCGCCAGGGCGACCAGGGCGGCCAGCAGCCTGATTGAAGGTCGCATATCGGCTCTCTGTCGGCTTGATGGAGGCGTCGTGGCGCGCCGGGCCGGAGACCTCTATCGCGAAAGCCCGTATTGGCGAAGGGGGCCGGCGCTGGAGAAAGCCACATGATTCCGACGCCGATTTGACACGTCCGCCCGCAGGCATCAGCCTCAACGGGTCGAACGGGGAGGGAAGGGGATGACTGCTGGGCGAAGGTGGGGTTTGGCGCTCGGCGCGCTGTCGGTGCTGGCCGCGGCGCCGGCCCTGGCGGTGGGCTCGGCCGCCGCCGAGCTGGCGCTGATCCATGGGCACATCGTCACCGAGGACCCGGCCAGCCGCATCGTGCAGGCCCTGGCGGTGCGCGGTGGCCGGATTGTCGCGGTGGGTTCGGACGCCGAAGTTCGGTCCCTGATCGGTCCGGCCACGCGAGTCGTCGACCTGGCCGGGCGCACGGCCACTCCGGGGCTGATCGACAGCCATGCTCACGTCATGAGCACCGGCGAGCTGGAACTCTATGAAATCGATCTGGGTGGCGCCCGATCGGTGAGCGAGATCGTCGAGGCGGTGGCGAAGCGGGCGAAGACCGCGCCGCCGGGGACGTGGATTGTCGGCGGCGGCTGGGACGAGGGCAAGCTGGCCGAGCATCGCTATCCGACGGCCGCCGACCTCGACGCCGTCGCGCCGGACAATCCGGTGTGGCTGGAGAACACCACCGGCCACTATGGCGTGGCCAACTCGGCCGCCCTGCGCCTGGGCGGGGTGGGGCCCGCCACCGCCGATCCGCCGGCCGGAACGATCGAACGCACGGCGGCCGGCCTTCCGGCCGGCGTGCTCAAGGAATCGGCCGCCCGGCTCGTGCAGGATCATATCCCCGACTACAGCCAGGCCCAGCGCGAGGCGGCCTTGGTCCATATGATCGACCGCCTGCACGCCGAGGGCATGACCGGCTTCAAGGACCCTGCCATCAATGCCGCCGACTGGGCCGCCTATCGCGCCGTGGCGGCCCGGGGCGCCCTGAGCGTCGACGCCTGCGTGCTGTTCCAGGCCGGCCACACCCGGGACTCCGCGCGCGCGACTCTCGGCGTGATCCGCGCCGCCCAGGCCGACGTGGCGGCCATGCCCGGCGCCACGCTGCGGGTCTGCGGCGCCAAGATCTTCATGGACGGCAGCGGCGCGGCGCCGACCGCCTGGATGTACCAGGATTGGAACAGGGGCCGTACCGCGATCGCCGCCGGCAATTCCGGCTATCCCCAGACCGATCCGGACACCTACCGGGCGATGGTGCGCCTGTTCGTCGACGCCGAGGTGGGAATCGGGACCCACGCCATCGGCGACCGGGCGATCGACTGGGTCGTCGATTCCTACGCCGCCGCCCTGGCCAACCATCCGACCAAGGGTCTGCGCCTGTCGATCATCCACGCCAACACCCCCACCGATCACGCCATAACCGTGATGGGCGACCTGCAGCGGCGTTATGACTCGGGCTATCCCGAGAGCCAGGGCGAGTTCGCCTGGTGGATCGGCGACATCTATGCCGGCAACCTCGGGCCGGAGCGAAGTCTGAGGCTCAATCCTTTCCGCACCTATCTTCAGCGTGGCCTGATCTGGGCCGGGGGATCGGATTCGCCGGTGACGCCGATCGCCGCCCGCTACGGCCTGTGGGGCGCGGTGGCGCGGCGAACGCTCAAGGGAACCTATGGGCCGACGCCCTTCGGCCTCGGCGAGGCTGTAGACGCCGCGACCGCCCTGACATCCTACACCCGCTGGGCCGCGCGCCAGATCGCCGCGGACGAACGGACCGGCTCGCTGGAAGTTGGCAAGTCGGCCGACCTCGCGGTCTGGGACCGCGACCCGCTGAGTGTGCCGATCGACGCCCTGAAGGACATGACCTGCGAACTGACCTTGTTCCAAGGCAAGGTGGTCTACCACCGCCCGGCGACGTGACCTGTCAGGCCCGAGGCGACGGCGCGTTCAGACCGTGGGCGTTCGGTCCGGATTCCCGGCGCCAGAGCGCCGCAACCGCCAGGAAACCCGCGAGGCTGAACAGGAAGAACATCAGCAGCATCGGCCCGTAGCCGGCCGGATTGGCGGGGCCGGCCTTGGCGGTGTCGTTGAGCCAGCCGGCGGCGAGGTTCAGGCCGCCCATGCCCAGGCTCTGCAGCACATTGATCAGGCCGAACGCCGTGCCGAGGCGACGCGGTTCGACGAGCATGGCCGTCGAGGGCCAGATCACCGCCGGGATCACCGAGAAGCTGAGGCCCATCAGGGCGGTGGAGATCCACAGGCTCCAGTGAGTCAGGCCGAGGATGGCGAAGGTCATCGGCATCAGCCCGGCGCCGATGGTCAGCAGCATCGCTCGCCTGCCGAACCGGTCCGCGATCAGGCCGAACACCGGCGTGGCGAAGATGGCGGTGAAGAACACCCAGCTGTTGACCAGCCCGGCGTCGGCCAGGCTGAGTTTCTTGGCGTCCTGGAAGAACTCGATGGCGAAGGTCGAGCGAAACGGGAAGAACACCGAGGCGAACAGCACGTTGAGGCCCATGATCAGCCAGAACGAGGTGTCGAACGTTGTCAGGTCGCGCCAGTTGAACGGGGCGTGGCCGCCGACCGGGCGAGCGCCGATGCCGCCGACCTCTCCCTCGGGCCGATGGCGGTCGATCCACAGGTAGACGATCGCGGCGACCAGGCTGACGCCGGTCAGCACCGCCGCCAGGATCAGCGGCGGGCGCCAGCCGGCGGCGTAAACCGCCCCCGCCCAGCGCGGGGAGATGTCGGCGGCGTAGGAGCCCACCCGGGCCATGCTGAAGAACAGCGCCATCGCCAAGGCGGCGCGGCCCCCGTGGAACCATTGGGCGACGCCCGCCAGCAGGGAGATGAACAGCGTCTCCTCGCCGATGCCGAACAGCAGGCGTCCGAACACCATCATCTCATAGGGCTGTCCCCAGGCCGTGAGCACCGTGCCGACGAAGCAGAAGGCGGCCGCCAGCAGGCTGGCCCGGGCCGGGCCGATGCGGTCGATCAACATGCCGCCGACCAGCGACAGCGGGATGTTGGGCAGGCCGTAGACGGCGTTGAGCATGCCGATCTGCGACTGGCTGAAGCCGCGCTCCCGGCGCAGCAGATCGGCCACCGGAGCGATGACGTCGAACGTATAGTAGTTGCCGGCGATCACCACGGCGATCAGCGCGAGCACCCACCATCGGCCGCGGATGGGCCCAGTCATCGGCCCGCTCAATGGATGCGGGCGCCCTGGCGCGTCAGTTCGGCCCGCACGCGGCCGATGTCGATCCGGTCGAGCGGGGTATTGCCGGCGGCGGAGATCGCCGCCGCGACCCCGGCGCCCTGACCGGCCACGGCGCAGCACATCATGTTGCGCACCGCGGCGTGGCTGGTCTTGTCGCCGCCGATACTGCGCCCCGCCACCAGCAGATTGTCGACGCCGTGCGGCAGCAGCGAGCGGTAGGGCAGGTGGAAATATCGGCCGGTGGTCGGCAGAATCAGGATGCCGTAGCCGTCGATAAACTCAGGGAAGATGCCGATCGCATCGTCGAACCGCGCCTCGCCGCGGACGTCGGCGCTGGTCAGGTTGTAGGCGGCGTCGATCTTGCGCGTGTCGCGCACGCCGAGCGTCATGCCGAAGTTGCGCAGCTTGGCGCCCTCGCAGCCGGGCATGAACTGCTTCAGGGCCTCGATCGCCTGCACCGCCTGCCAGCGGCCCTCGATCTCGGCGGTCGTCAGGTCGTCGGGGTTGGTGCCGTCGTAGCCCGCCAGGCCGATGAGGTTGAGATAGGTCAGGTCGCCCTGATCGGAGATCGCGCCCCAGGTGCCGGCGATGGTGGTCAGGGTCGGCGGCAGCAGGCCGGTCTCGAGCGCCTTCTTGAACGGCTTGCGCAGGAACGGGGAGAACAGCGCGTCCTCCTTGCCGGAGGTCTCGATGTTCCATTCGCCGTTGCCTTCCCAGTCCTTGTAGGTCTGGGGATCGGCCTTCACGGCGTCGAGGAAGCGGGCCTTGTCGACACCGCTCATCGAGAACATCACCGAGGTCGCCATCATCTCTTCGAGCGGCGTCTTGTGAGTCGGTGCGCCGGCGCGGAATGCGACGTCGGCGTCGCCGGTGGCGTCGATCACCCGTTTCGCCAGGATCGCCTCTCGCCCGGCCTTGCTCTCGGTGATCACGCCGCGGATCGTCCGCCCCTCCATCACCGGCGCGGCGAAGGCGCGGTGCAGCATCGGCGTGATCCCGGCCTCGCGCACCAGCACGTCGGCCACGTGCTTGAACATCTCGGCGTCCAGGGCGTGGCTGAGCGACTGGGGTTCGGGCATGGCCGCGCCCATGGCCTTGGCCCGCTCCTCGAACTCGATGCCGATGCCCTCGCAGTCGATGGTCTTCTCGTGGCGGTACCAGGCCAGGCCCTCGACCCCGACCTGGGTGATGTTGCCGCCGAAACAGCCGTTGCGCTCAAGCAGGATGGTTCGCGCGCCGGCTCGCGAGGCGGCCAGGGCCGCCGCCAATCCGCCGGGGCCGCTGCCCACCACCAGCACGTCGGTTTCGGCGATCACCTCGACCGCGCGGGCCGGCTCATGGATTTGGGGCATCTAGACTCGGGACTTGGGGGCGGCGCGGAAGCGGCAAAGAGCTGTCTATGCGCGGTTTTCGACAGGTCCGTGACAGGGTGGGACTGGCGCGATGGGACGGCGCGTGATCGTCCGCAGCACCGGCGGTCGCGCCGTCTTCTTCACCGAACAATGTTGCACTGCACGATTGCCTCAATTCCGGTCTATGGTGTCAGTCAGGCGGTCGCGGTTTCTCCGGCGGCTCGATGAGGATTGGATTGGCATGGGCCGGATGACGAGGCAGGGCGAGCTTCATCATATCGTGGTGGCGGGCGGCGGCGCCGCAGGGTTGGAACTCGTCACCAAGCTTGGAGACACCCTGGGACGATCCGGCAAAGCAAGGATCACTCTGGTCGATCGCGCGCGGACCCACCTCTGGAAGCCGCTGCTGCATTCTGTGGCGGCTGGGAGCCTGCGTCGTTCGCAGCACGAGCTCAACTACCTCGCGCAGGCCCAGTGGCATCACTTCGACTACACCCTCGGCGCGGTGGCGGGCCTCGATCGCGTCGCGAAGCGATTGAAGATCGGCGCCGTTTTCGATGACGAAGGTCGCGAGATCACTCCGCCCAGGGAGATGGACTATGACACCCTGATCATGGCCATCGGCAGCGTTACCAACGACTTCGGCACCCCAGGGACTTCGGCTCACGCCATCCTGCTGGAAACCCCGGAACAGGCCACGCGATTCAACCGCCGACTGGTGAACGCCTGCCTGCGCGCCAATACCCAGGCGGAGCCGGTGCGACCCGGCCAATTGCATGTGGCGGTGATCGGCGCAGGGGCGACCGGGACCGAACTGGCGGCCGAGTTGCACCGCACCGTTCGCGCCGTCGTCGCCTACGGCATGGACCGCATCGATCCCGCCAAGGATATACACATCGTTCTCATCGAAGCCGCCGATCGCATCCTGCCGGCGCTGCCCGAGCGCATCTCCGCCGCGACCAAGGCGCTGCTGGATTCCCTCGGAGTCGAGGTGAGGGTGCGAGCCCGGGTCGCCGAAGTGCGGGCTGACGGGGTCATCCTGGCGGGGGGTGAATTGATTCCAGCCGAACTGGTCGTGTGGTCGGCGGGCGTGAAGGCGCCAGACGTGTTGCGCGAGATCGACGGCCTCGAAACCAACCGGATCAATCAGCTTGTCGTCGAACAGACGCTCCAGACGACGCGGGACCCGGACATTTTCGCCATCGGCGACTGCGCGTCCTGCCCGCGTTCCGGCTTCGACTCGCCTGTGCCGCCACGCGCCCAGGCCGCCCACCAAATGGCCGACCATATGGCTCGACAAATCACGCTGCGACTCGCCGGCAAACCGCTCGCGCCCTATTGCTACCAGGACTTCGGCTCGCTCGTGTCGCTGGGCCGGTACAGCACGGTAGGCAATCTGATGGGGTTCGTGACTGGCCGAGGCATGTTCATCGAAGGGCTTTTCGCGCGCTGGGTCTACCGCTCCCTTTATAAAATGCACGAGGCCGCCCTTCACGGCGGCCGGGTGGTGTTCTGGCGGACCTTGGTCAGCCTGCTGGACAAGGGACCCACACCCAGCGTCAAGCTGCATTGAACCCACGCCGGGAGGATCGCCGAACCGTCACCGACGTGGGATAATCCGGCCTCGCGCCCCCTGGAGACACGCCGCCATGACCGCATCGGACGACGGATCCGACTTCGATCTCAGCCGCCGCCGGTTGCTGGCGGCCGCGGGACTGACCAGCGTGGCGGCGACCGCCGTATTCGCCGATCCCGCGGTCGCGGCGCGCCCTTCGGTCGCGCTGGTGGTTGACCCGACCGTCCCAGCGGTTGCCGGCCTCCACCTCCAGTTCGGCTCTGACGCGTCGTCGCGGATGGTGGTGTCCTGGCACAGCCTCTCGCCGGTGAAGCATCCGCGCGTCCTGCTCGGCCGCCTTGACGGCCACTTGGAACAGACTGTCGCCGCGGTGACGACGAGCTATGTCGATGGCAAGTCGGGCCGCACCGTCTACGCCCACCACGGAACGCTCGACGGTCTGAAGGCCGATACCCCCTATCTCTACGCCGCCTTGCACGACGGCGCCGCGCCCCGCTTCAGCACCCTGCGCACGGCCCCCCGTGGGCGAGCGGCCTTCACCTTCACCAGCTTCGGCGATCAGGGCACGCCGACGGTCGGGCGGCAGTTCACGCCGCCAGCGGGCGTGAGCCTGCCGCGGGCGGTGTT
>CAIQDO010000366.1 GCA_903870555.1 uncultured Caulobacteraceae bacterium | reverse complement strand
GTCAGCCGGATGTCGCCGGCGCCGACCCGCGCGGCGGCCGATTCCATCGCCTGGGCCAGGGCGGCCTCGTCGCCTTCGAGAAGCTGATTGGCGAGTTCGGGCGAACCCTCAGGCGCTTGCGGAGCGTCCGGCGAACTGGGCCGGCGGGATTTCGGGGTCGAAGGCGGTCTGGCGAAGAAGGTGTCGAAGCAGGCGTCGAACCGGTCGACCTCGTCCGGGGTCTTGGCGAGCGTGACGCAGAGGGCGTCCTTCAGCAGTTCGCGGTCGCCATATCCCACCTCGGCGGCGGCCCGGTGGGCGTCGATGGCCTCCGCCGGAGAGACGCGAATCTCGTGGGCGCGGAGGGCCCGGAGAAAGCTCTCCAGCGTATGCTGCATGGGCGCCGCGGCCGTGGACAAGGGTCAGCCGCCGTGGCCGAGCAGTTCGCCGATCTTCGGCTCCACCGCCACGATGTCGGCCTCGAACTTGAGCAACACGTTCAACGTTTCCCGCACCAGATCGACGTCCAGGGCGGCGGCGTGCAACAGGATCAGGGCGCGCGCCCAGTCGACGGTCTCGGAGATCGACGGCAGTTTGCGCAGGTCGAGCGTGCGCAAGGTCTGAACGAACCTGACCAGTTCGGCGCGCAGGCTCGCCTCGATGCCTGGCACGCGGGACGCCACGATCTTCTCCTCCAGCCCCTGGTCGGGCAGGGGAATATGCAGATGGAGGCAACGCCGCTTGAGGGCGTCGCCCAGGTCGCGGACATTGTTGGACGTCAGGAACACCACCGGCGGAGTGACGGCCTTGATCACGCCGATCTCGGGAATCGACACCTGGAACGCCGACAGCATCTCAAGCAGAAAGGCCTCGAAGGCTTCGTCGCTCTTGTCGATCTCGTCGATCAACAGCACCGCCCCGCCGGGTTCGCGCAGGGCGGCTAGCAGCGGGCGCGCCTCCAGGAAGGGCTCGGAGAAGAACAGGTCGCCCGTGCCGTGCAGCCGCTCCATGGCCGTTTCCATGTCCGGCGCGCCGGACAGGGAGGCGCCCATGTGGTCTTTCAGGATCTGAGTGTAGAGGAGTTGCTTTCCGTACTTCCACTCATATAGGGCCTTGGACTCGTCGAGGCCCTCGTAGCACTGCATGCGGATAAGCGGCAGGCCCAGCAGGGCGGCGGCGCACAGGGCCAGTTCCGTCTTGCCGACCCCGGCCACGCCTTCCACCAGGATCGGTTTCTGCAGGTGGGCGGCCATGAACAGGGCCGTGGCGATCCGCCGGGAAGCGATATAGCCGACGCTGGCGAGGCCGGCGATGATGCTGTCGACCGAGGCGAGGGCGGGGTGTGGCGCCGGGGCGGCGATGTTGGAGGTCAACTGCGGAGGCCTAGACGGAAGCCGGGGCGGAAACCGGGTTCAGCGGCTTTCCGTAAATTCGGTAGGTCTTGTAGATTCGGGCGTTCAGGCCCTCCAGAATGTGACGCATCGGCCGGTTGTTCTCCAGGATCCAGGAATATTCGGCCCGATGAAGGCCTTGGGGAACCGATTCCTTGCGGATGGCGTCGATCAGAACGAAGGGCGCCAGCGCGCCCCGACGGTCCTTCTGGAATTTCTTGCGCACGCCCATCAGCGGCACGCGGGCGCTGCGGATCGGCCTGAACTTCAGTCGCCAGATCAGCTTGGCCCAGCCGAACGGCAGCAGCTTGCCGCCGAGGTCGTGGATCAGGTCGTTGATATTGGGCAGAAGGACAATGAAGGCCGCCGGCTCGCCGTCGATCTCGACGAACCAGAACCACCGCTTGTTGATGATCAACCGCAGGGAGTCGCCCAGGTATTTCGCCTCGGCCTCGGTGATTTCGGCAGCCCCCCAATTGTCGCTCCAGGCGTCGTTGAGGATGTCGGTGAAGGTCGTCACCTCCTCCTTGAACCGGTCCATGCGCACGGGACGCAGGACCATGCCCGCCGGCAGGGGACGCTTGAGGCGCTTTTCGATCAGGTCGTTGAAGACGAAGGTCTCGGATATGTAGGCGTAGACGTCCTTGACCTTGCCATAGCCCTGTTCCTCGATCCTCCGGGCCACGTAGGGCAGATCATGGCCCATCATGAACATTGGCCGAGTATCCGATCCCTCGATCAGCAGTCCGACTTCCTCGTTGATCGACAGATTGAACGGGCCGATGGCCTCGGCCCGGCCGCGGTCTCGCAGCCACGCCTCGGCCGTCCTAAACAGGGCGGCGAACACCTCGGCGTCATCCTCGGCGGCGATCATCCCGAAATAGCCGGCCGGCGCCGCGGGATCGGTCTTGGCCAGGTGGTCGATCTGGGCGCTGATCCGGCCGACGTCCCGGCCATCCTTGCGCGCCAGCCAGAACTGGGCGTCGACGTGCTGGAAGAGCGGGTTGACCGTCTTCGACAGGGCCTCGCGCCGCTCGAACATCAGGGGAGCCACATAGTTGGGATCTCCCTTTGAAAGGCGCATCGGCGCCTGAATAAAGCGCTCCAGTTCCGCCTTCGATTCGACGGGGATGATCTCGACGGCCATGACTAACCTTCAGCATAAAGCAGGACGGTGATTGCTCCGGCCGCGAAGGCGACCGGCGCTCCCCAGGCGGCGGCCAAGGGGGGGAGTATGCCGGCGGATCCCATGGCGGTCAGCAATCCGTCCGAAACCAGATAGAGCAGACCGCAACCCAGGCCAAAGATGATCTGTCCCGTCCGGTTGCTTCGCGAATGGCCCAGAGCCGTGGGCAGGGCCAGAAGCAGCATGATGATCGGCGCCACGCCCTCGGCCAGCGTGCGAAACAGCCTTGTCTTAAACTGGCTGGGGCTGCGATCCACAGGCCCTTTGCCGAACAGCGAGCGATAGGCGGTGCCGGAGGTGATCTCATAGGCGGCGGCGAACATCCGCGCCGTGTCGGCGGGCTTGAGCGTCGTGCGCCACCCCGTTTCGACCACGGTCATCAGGGTGGCGCGTTCCAGGCCCAGGTCTGTGATTGTGGCATTATGCAATTGCCAGCCGCCAGTTCCCCAGGTGGCGCGCTCGGCCTGGACACGCCGAACAAGCGCCTGGTGGCTATCGCGTTCATAGATCGTCACGCCCCGCAGAACTTGGCCGTCGGCATCGGAGGTCTTGGCCATCACCACATTGCCGTCGATTCGGAACCAACGTGGAGCCGGGGCCTTTTTCGCTCCGCCCGGCGCCGTGGCGTTCCACCAGGTCGTCAGCGCCTGCTCGGCGCGCGGGGTCACCTGATCGGCCACCGCCAGGTCGAGAATCGCCACGGCTAGGGCGACCGGGAGGGTGCGTTTGAAGATCTCGAACAGCGACAGCCCGGAGATGCGCATCACCACCAGTTCGCTACTGCGGGAGAGTTGACTGAAGGTGAAGATCGCCCCGCCGAGCACGGCGAACGGCGCCACCTCCTGGAACAGGAAAGGCATGCGCAAAAGCATCCACCGACCGATGTCGAGGATGCCGCCCCGGGCCAGGATGCCGCTGGTGCGCTCCAGCAGGTCGATCAACTGCAGAAGACCGATCAAGGCCAGAGCCGCGGCGGTCGTCCGGACCGCCATGATCCGGGTCAGATAGGTCGACAGGCTGATCACGCCCTGGGGTTTCATCGCCGTCGGCGCGGCCTTCGGGCGGCGGTCAAACCAGCTTTCAAGGCGCATGAACACGCCTGAGATCGGGGTTTCACCCGGCCTTCGACGGCTGGACAGGAATAGCCACAGGGCCACGGTCGCCAGGATTCCGAACAGGCCGCCCATCGCCACCGCCGGATCCAGGAGTCCCTGCTCCGCGAAGCCCTTGGCCAGGGTGATACCGTGGTGGAACATCACCAGAATGATCGCCCCGATGATCATGCCGGGCGCGCGACGCCCGCGCTTGGCGGCCATGGCCAGCGGCAGCGCCAAAAGCGGCAGCAACGGAATCGCAAACGATCGCGCCAGCCGCGCGTAGAGCTCGGCCTGAAGCACCCGTTTGGGGATGAGAGCGTCGGGTCTGGCGCCTTCGCTCAGAAGTTCAGGAAGCGTGAGCTCCTCTTCGTTGCCCCCCCGCGGGCGCAGCGTCTCATTGGCGTCGATCGCCTCGCGGTCACTGAAATTGGCGAATCGCAGCAGACGCGCGGCATGGGCTCCTGAGTCCGCCAGGATCATGCCGCCGGTGAGTCGAAGCTCGGTGGTCTTCTGGTCGCGGCTCAGGCCCAGCCGCCCCTCCGTGGCGGTGACAACGGTTTCGCCGGTCTGGGTCTTGCGACGGATGAACACGCCCTTGAGTCGCCGCCCGGTGGGGCCCGCTTCGTCGGCCGAAATCGTGAAGTCCGGACCGGCGTTGATGAACACCTGCGGATCGAGGCGAGCGGTCCAGCCAGCGTCGGTGGCGGCGTTCATCATCGCCCGGTAGCCAAAGCGGCTGTAGGGCTGAAGATAGCCGACCAGCAACAGGCTGGCGACGCCCAGGACCACGCCGGCGAACACCAGCGGGGCCACCATCCGTTCGAACGATACGCCGCCCGAAAGGATGGCGTCGATCTCGCTTTCCTCGTCGAGGCGGGCAATGACGATGAACATCGAAACGAAGAACGAAGCGGGCAGGGCGAGGCCCAACTCGTAGGGCACCAGATTGGCGACCAGACCGAACAGATAACCCAGGTGGGCGCCGTTGGCGGCGAGCTGGTCGATCAGATGCAGAGTCTGGTCCAGCAGGAACGCCACCAGGGTGACGCCGAGAACGGCGCCAGCCGGCGCCGCCAGCATCCTGAGGATATACCCGTCAAGGATCGATGGACGCCAAAGCGATTTGTACGCGCCCGGCGCGCCGAGCGCCATGGATGCCACCGTCTAGAGGGCTCCGGCGACGCGCCGGCGGTCGGAGGGCAGGAAGCCCAACTTGCGGCCAACCTCCGCGAAAATCTCCAGGGCCTCGTCGATCTGGGCAATCGAATGCGCGGCGCTGACGCTCGATCGAAGCAGACTCGCGTTCGAAGGGGTGGCCGGCGGCACGGCCAGATTGATGTACAGACCCGAGTCGAGCAGCATTTTCCAGAACACGCCGGCGGTCTTCTGGTCGGGCATGGTCACGGCCACGATCGGATTGGCCTCGGGACCGGTCTGAAAGCCCATGGCCGAAAGGCCGTCGTAAAGACGTGTGGCGTTTCGCATCAGGTCGTGCCGCAATTCCGGCATGGCGCGCAGCTTGAGCAGGGCTTCGATGGTGGAGGCGACCACGCCCGGCGGCAGGGAGGCGGTGAACATGTAGGGGCGGCAGACGATACGCATCAGGTCGAAATCGGGGCTGTCTGATACGCAGAATCCGCCGACGCTGCCGAGACTCTTTGAGAAGGTGCCGACGATGAAGTCCACGTCGGCCTCGACGCCAGCCGCTTCCGCGAGACCGCGGCCCGTTTCCCCCAGAACGCCGAGCGAATGGGCTTCGTCCACCAGCAGATAGGCGCCGGTTTCGCGCTTAACCGCGGCGAATTCCTTCAGCGGCGCGGTGTCGCCCAACATCGAATAGATGCCCTCGACCACGATCAGGCGGTCGCCGGGCATGCCTTCGAGCCGCTTGAGGCGCTTGTAGAGGTCGTCGGGATTGTTGTGGCGGAAGCGGATCACCTCGGCCATGCCGAGGCGCGAGCCGTCATAGATGCTGGCGTGGCTGTCGGCGTCGAGCATCAGATGGTCGCCGCGACCGACCAGTGTCGAGAGTACGCCGAGATTGGCCTGATATCCGGTGGAGAACACCATGGCGTGTTGGCGCCCGTAGAAGTCGGCGACCTCCCTTTCCAGGCGGGCGTGGCCGCCGTAGGTGCCATTAGCGACCCGCGAGCCGGTCGTGCCGGTGCCCTGGGCGCGCGTGGCCTCGACGGCCTTGGCGATGCAGTCCTCGTCGAACGTCAGGCCAAGGTAATTGTTGGTGCCCAGCAGGATGGTTCTCTGGCCATTGAGCACCCCCTCGGTCGGGGACAACACCCCGTCGAACCGGACGTTCAGCGGGTCGACGCCGTGGGCCAGGAAGGCGTCATAGGCGTGCCGATAGGCGGCGTGTTTTGCGAGAATGGTCATACCGCGGTTCCGCTTCTGAGGTCTTGCACCGCTCGAATCAGGTCGGCCACCGTCTGTATCTGCGCGACGCGGTCGAGGGGAATCGACAGGTCGTAGTGGTCTTCGATCGCCATGACGAAATTCATCACCCCAAGGGAATCCATTCCGAGGTCCTCGACGATGTCCGTGTCGTCTGTGATCGACACGGGACGACCGAGCACCTGTTCGAAGATGGCGGCGATCTCGTCGCGAACGACGCGATCGCCCCCGCCTCCGCCGTTTTCTACTAACGCCAATTGATGATTTTGTCGCATCCGGCCTGACCGCCTCAAGGCTTGGGTTCGATGTCCGAACCCATGAAACACCGTAACAGGTTTGAGTCGTCGGCTTCAACCGCGCCCAATACCGCACCCCCGGCGCGGAGCCTCTTAGACGAGGAAACGGCGTTTGTCCGCCTGCATGACGGATTTTTTGCGTTGCAGCGCCGCAACGTTCGCAAACGAGGCGCCTTTCAGGTGAGCCAGCCGGCGGATCGGTACCAGGCGACCGTTCGCGCGAAGCCGGTCGGCAGGTCCAGCCAGGGGCCGCGCGGTTCTGGCGGCAGTTCGCCGTCTGTAACCGACCAGTCGCGATGCAGGAGTTCGCGGGCCTTGCCGCGGTTGAAGATTGCCGGCGATCCGCGGAGGCTTCCGGCGGTCTCCGAAACGCTCGCGGCGGCCCGGATCACCCACGGCGGAATCGGCGCCAGGGCCGGCGCGCGGCCCATGGCCACAGCCGCCTCGGTGAAGATCTCGCGCCAGCCATAGCCTTCGGGGCGGGCTCCGCCGAGAGCGAACACGCCAGGCGCCCAACCGGCGCCGACGGCTTCGACCAGATGGGCGGCGACATCATCGACGTAGGTCAGGGCCAGCCTTGTCGCCGGATCGTCCGGCATCGGCACCACCGGACTGGCGGCGGCGAGTTTGAACAGGCCCAGGGTCTCCCGGTCGCCGGGGCCGTAGATGGCTGGCGGTCGCACCACCATCAGGCGATCTCCCAGGACCGCCAGGGCGGCCATTTCCCCGGCGCGCTTGCTGGCCGCGTAGTCCGAAAGCTCCGGCGATCTGGCGGCGAGGCTGGAGACGAGGATCATCCGGCCGTCGCCCTCGCCGGCAACCGCCGCGAGGTGTTCGGCGCCTTTGGCGTTTGCCGCGAAAAACGCCGCGCGATCCCGCGCCTTGATCAATCCCGCGCCATGAATCACCACCTGCGCCCCGCTCACCAGCCGTTCCAACGCGCTACGGTCGCCGAGATCGCCCGCGATCACCTCGGGCCGCGGGTCGGTCCAGGTCGCATCGGCCGGCTTTCGCACCAGTACCCGTACGCGCCATCCGGCGACCGCAAGCGCCGAGGTCAATCGCCGCCCCAGGAACCCTGTGGCGCCGGTCACCGCGACAACAGGCCCGTGCGCGGGCGGGACCAAGACGATCAGGCCGGCAGGGTGGCGACGGCGGGTTTGAAGGCGCCCGCGACATAAAGGGCCTTGGCCTTCGATCGGCTGAGTTTGCCGGACGAGGTCTGGGGCAGGGCATGGGGCGGCGTCGGGGCCACCTTGACGTCCAGACCGTGGCGGACCCGAAGCACATTGCCGACCTCCGCGGCCAGGGCGGCGCGGGCGGCCATGTCGGTCGTGCGACACTGCACCAGGGCCACCACCCGCTCTTCGCCACTGTCGTCGTTGACCGAGAACACGGCGACGTCGCCGGCCCGAAGGCCGTCGACTT
>CAIQDO010000365.1 GCA_903870555.1 uncultured Caulobacteraceae bacterium | reverse complement strand
CGTCAGCGTCAACGTGGATCCCGACCTGACCCATTTCGCCGGCATCGTCCCCTGTGGAATTTCGGCCCATGGCGTCACCAGCCTCGCCGACCTCGGTGTCGCCTGCGGCATGGCCGCTTTCGACGACGCCCTGGCCTCGGCCTTCGAGGCGACCTTTGGACCGATGACGCCGGCCCCGGCGCCCGAACTCGGTTAGGGAGACGCCGGGCAGACACGGTTGTATCGGCGACGGCGAGACGGCTACAACCCGCAAAGCCCGCTACGGCATCGCACACCCTGTTGTAAGAGCCCGACCGCCGGCCCATGCGCCTGATCGACCGCTATATCTTCCGGCAACTGCTCTGGCCCACCGTTCTGGCGACGGTCGCCCTGTCCGGATTGGCGGTGCTGTCGGAATCGCTATCGGCGATCGGGATCCTGCTCAACCAACGGCAGAGTGTTCTGGTGTTCGCCAAGGTCGTGTTGCTGGCCATGCCGCAACTTGTCGTGCTGGTGCTGCCCGTCGCCGTTTTTATCGCGGGCGCGACCGCGATAAATCGTCTGCATCGGGACAACGAAATCGCCGTCTGCTTCGCCAACGGAGCCAGCCGTTGGCAGGTGATCTCGCCCGGCATTCGCCTAGCCTCCCTGATCGCCACAATATCTCTGGCCATGAGCCTGTGGGTCCAGCCTCTATGTTATCGGGAGTTGCGCGATACGCTCGAAAGCGCGCGGACAGATATCCTAGGCTCGCTGATCCGATCCGGCCAATTCACCCATCCCGGCCCCGGAGTCACCCTTTACGTCCAGGCGGCGACCGAAGACGGCGCCATCCACAACCTGTTCATCGACCAGATTCAGGGCGATGGTCGGGAAACCACCATCATGGCGCGGGAGGGGCGGCTGCGCCGGGGCCCGGGAAATCCGGTGCTTGTGCTGCGCCATGGCGAAACGCAGGAGCGAACCGCCGCGGGCCAGCTCACCTTTCTGTCATTCGACCTGTACAGCCTCGACCTTCAATCCCTTCTGGCCGGTGAGTCGACCGTCATCTACAAAGCTTCAGATCGCTATCTGCATGAGCTGGTGCGGCCGGCGACTGGTTCGGCCTGGGAACAGGCGAACCGCGGCGGTTTGCTGTCTGAAGCGAACGCACGGCTTTCGGGGTCTCTGTATGTCGTCGCCTTCATGCTCCTCGCCCAGGCTGCGATCATTGGCGGCGGCTTCAATCGGTTCGGCTATGGCGGGCGCATCGCACTCGCCGCAGCCGTCGCCGGCCTGGCTCGCATCGCGGGATTCGCCGTGCAGGCGGCCAGCGCCCGAACCCCCGATTTGAACGGCCTGCAGTACGGCGTTCCCCTACTTGTCGGCGGCGCGTGCGTCTGGATCCTGTTCCGGCCTCGCGCGCCGCTCAACCGCAGGGTTGCCCCGGAAGCCGCGACGCCGTTGGCGCGGGCGGCCTGAGGCGCATGCCGGTGCGCATCGCCGCCTACGTCCTGATTCGCGCCCTTGCCGGGATCGGCATGGCCCTGGCCGTGGTGGCGTCGGTGATCATCCTCGTGGACTTCGTCGAACTGTCGCGCAACCTGAGTGGGCACGGGAATATCGCCTTCCCGCAGCTGCTCGAACTGTCGATTCTGAAATCGCCTTCGGTGGTGCTGCTGCTGCTCCCCTTCATCTTCCTATTCGGCGTGATGGGTGCCTTTGTCTCGCTCAACCGGCGCAATGAGCTGGTGGCGATGCGCGCCGCCGGCGTGTCAGCCTGGCGCTTCACCCTTCCCGCGGCCGCAGCGGCGCTGGTCATCGGACTGGCGAATCTGACCTTGCTGCACCCGGCCGCCGCCGCGCTGAACGGTTCCTTCGAAGACCTGCGGGCCAATCTCACCGATTCGCCCCTACACAGGAACTCGGGCGATACCTGGCTTCGCCAGGGCATGGATGGCGGCCAGATGGTCATTCACGGCCGCCGCCGCGAGCGTTCGAACGGCGCCATTCGGCTGACCGGCGTGTCCATCTTCATCCAGAATCTGGAATCCAATGGCGTCCTGCGTTTCGACCGGCGCATCGACGCACAGGAGGCTGTGCTGCAACCCGGATTCTGGCGCCTGGTCGGCGTGCGGGAGGTCAGCCCGGGTTCGGAATCCGTCCGGGCGGAATCCCTTTCGCTGCCCTCGCCACTGGACCGGCGGTCGGCCATGGAAAAATTCACACCGCCCGGCGCGGTCGCCTCTTGGGATCTGCCCGCGACCATTCGATCCGCCGACCTGGCGGGCTATTCATCGTCGATCTATCGTCTGCGGCTCCAGCAACTTCTGGCCATGCCGCTCTTGCTCGCGGGCATGACCCTGTTGGCCGCGGCCTTCTCGCTCCGGCTGCCCCGGCTCGGTGACCTGCCGGTCCTAGGCGGCGCCGGCGTGGCGCTGGGCTTCACCGTTTTTTTCCTGAACCAGTTTTGCGGCGCCTTAGGCGCCACCGGAACAATCCCGATCATCATGGCGGCCTGGGCGCCCCCCCTTCTCGCCTTGCTGTCGGGTGTGACAATCCTTTGCTACACCGAGGACGGATGACACCCCTGGTCCACCGAAAAATTCGCTCGACGTTTTGCGTCCCGGCCCCGTCGGACGTAAGGGCTATCTCAGCCGTTGCCCGACCGACCGGTGCGACCACGGCCGGCCGAGAGAAGGACGCGATGACAAGCCATCCGGTCGGATCCACCCAAGGCTACAGGCTGGCCGCGCGCCATGCCCGCCTCGGCGCGGGTCTCGCCCTGACCCTTCTGGCCGGCGCGGCCGAGGCCAAGACCTTGTCGGCGATGGCGCCGCGAACCGCCGACGCCACGAAGTCGGCCAAATCGTCCATCGACGACGGCCTGGCCGGGGGTGGCTTCTTTCTTGAAGCAGACACCCTCACCCGAAATGAGGATACCCACCACGTTGTCGCCAGCGGCGGCGTCGAGGCCAGATACAAGGGCCGCGTCCTGCGGGCCGAACACGTCGACTACGACACCCAGACCGGCGTCGTGATCGCCAGCGGCTCGGTCAGCGTGCTCCAGCCGGACGGAACGACTCAATTCGCCGACACGATCTCGCTCGACAAGACGATGAGCGAAGGATTCGCCAAGGGGTTCTCGGCGCGCATGCAGGGGCATGTTAAGATCGCCGCGGAAAGCGCCGATCACAAGTCGAAGGACATCACCGAATTTCACCACGTGATCTATACGCCCTGTCTGACCTGCGAAGAGAATGACCAAAGGCCGCCGACATGGTCGATCCGCGCCGCCTCGGTCATTGAGGACAAGGCCCACGAAAGACTGGTGTTCAAGGGCGCGGTCGTAGAGGTGCTCGGGCAGGGCATATTCTACCTGCCGATCATGCAGACGGCCAACCCGGCCGCCGACCGCAAGACCGGATTCCTGTTGCCGCTGGTCACCTTTTCCGGTCCGCGCGGTGCGACCTATGAGCAGCCTTACTATATGGCGATCTCGACGTCGCAGGATCTTCTCGTCACGCCGCAGTTCAACACCGCGGTCAATCCATTTCTCAAGGTCGACTGGAGAAAACGATTCTATTCTGGATCCGTCGAGGTCCGCGGAGGCTACACCTACGATTCCGAATTCAATTCAAGCGGGAATAAGTTCGGAGTCCAGACATCGCGCAGCTACATTCTGGCGAATGGCGCCTTCCAGCTATCGCCTCATTGGGAATGGGGCTTCACCGCCGAACGAACATCGGATAAACTGATCTTCGACAAATACGCGGTTGCGGACGTCTACACCAATAGCCAGAACGTCGACCGCGGCCTGTACGCGGTCGACGATCGCCGACTGATTTCGCAGCTGTACACGGTCCGCCAGGATGCCCTGTCCTATCTGTCGGTCGCCGCCATAAGCGTGCAGGGTTTGCGCGTCTCCGACGATCAGAGCGCCTTCCCCACCATCGCGCCCTTGATTGAAGGCCGGTGGGAGGCGCCAGGCGCGGTGCTGGGCGGTCGGCTAAGGGTCGATGGATCCGGCGTCGTCTTGTCCCGCGATCAGGCTTTGTCGACCACCGACGCGACGGGCCAAACGGTTGGGACCAAAATGGACAGCCGCAGAGCGACCTTGCAGGCCGACTGGCAGCGAACCTTCACCTTGAACAATGGCCTGAGGCTTCAACCGTTCGTCGATGGCCGCGGCGATGTGTACGACCTCGTCAATGCGCCAGCGAACCGCGCCAACGCCACCGTCACACGCGCCTTCGGGACCATAGGCGCCGACATCAGCTATCCCCTGGTCAGGCGGGCCGTCGGCGCCACCTATATCCTGGAACCCATGGCACAACTGGCCATCGCCCCAAACACGCGGCAAGATGCCAGGATCCCCAACGAAGACAGCGTCGACTTCGACTTCAGCGACACCAATCTGCTGAAGGCCAATCGCTCCCCCGGCTTCGACCTTTATCAGGCGGGGCAGGCGGCGACCTTGGCCGGGCGCGCGACAGTGATCCTCGACGACGGACGTTCCGCGAGCCTGTTCGCCGGTCGTCGCCTGGCCGCTCAGAGCACGCCATCCGTCCCGGCCTATTCAGGGCTTCAGCCCGCGCTGTCCGACTGGATTTTCTCCGCCGACGCCAACCCGATCAAGGGCGTCCGCCTGTTCTCCCGCCTTCGGCTCGACGGTGGCACCTTCGCGGTCAACCGGCTGACGGCCGGCGCGTCGTTCTCGACTGCGAGAGCGGAGGGCTATGTCAGCTATCTCCAGGAGGCGCGGTCGCCGGCGGGCGCTCAGGTCAACAGCCTGGATCTTCACGGCGCGTTTTTCGTCACGCGCCACTGGGGCGCGACCAGCTACATGATCATCGACGGCGGCGCCTGGCGGCGGAGGGAACTCGGTGTCGTCTACAGGGACGATTGTCTGCGCGTGGAGGTGGTCTATCGGCATGACGAAACGTTCAACGGCACGCTCGGTCCGTCGACGTCGGTCCTGCTGCGCCTCACGCTCGCCACATTGGGCAATACACGCTAGAGGGGTCATTGCAGCTCGATCTTCCCTCGTGGGGCGACGGCGAACAGCGACAATCCCCAGGAGTCAGATGCGTCGTTTTTTGATGATTTCGATAGCCACGGCCATGCTGGTGATCCCGCCGGCCTGGCAGATGGCGGCGGCCCAGGACGCCGTCCCGAGTGCGGAGGCCCCGCCGCCCGCGCCCGGTCTCTCCGAAAGCGTGGTTGTGACGGTGAATGACGACCTGGTGTCGACCTATGACATCGTCCAGCGCATGCGCCTGCTGATCGTCACCTCGGGCATCCAACCCAACGAACAGAACCTGCCTGACATTCAGCGGGAAGCCATCCGTTCGCTGGTGGACGAGCGTCTCGAAATGCAGGAGCTGAAAAACCAGGGAAAGACCCAGAAATTCGATCTGGTCGCTTCCGACGACGAAGTGAATGACGAGATCGCGCAGATCGCCCGCAGCAACAACACAAGCGCCACCCAGCTGCTGGCGCAGCTGGCCGCCCAGGGCGTGGGCGGCCAAACGTTCCGCGATCAACTTCGGGCCGAAATCAGCTGGCGGGGATGGATTCGCGGGCGATACGGCCAGCGCCTGATTGTCGGCGAAGACCAGATCAAGGCCTTCCAGAAGCACCTAGACGCCGAGGCGGGCAAGCCCCAGTACCAGATCGCCGAGGTGTTCATCGACGCCTCCAGGGCCGGCGGCATGGCGCAGGCCACGCAGGGGGCGGCGCAGCTGATCAGCCAGCTTCAAAAAGGCGCGCCGTTCGCCGCCGTCGCCCGTCAGTTCTCCAACTCGCCCTCCGCCGCCACCGGTGGCGACGTGGGCTGGATCTCGACCGGTGAAATGGCGCCGGAGATTGACAAGGCGCTCGAGGACCTTCGCCCCGGACAACTTTCGCCGCCGATCGCGGTCAAGGATGGCGTGTACATCATCTACCTGAAGGACCGCCGCGCCGGTGGCTCATCCACGGTCGTGCGCCTGAAGCAGGCGGCCATAGCCCTGCCCAAGACCGCGACCCCGGAAGCCGTCGAGGCTGCTCAGGCCAAACTGAACGCGATGAAACCCAAGCTCCAGGGCTGCGACAATCTTGAGGCGGTCGCGGCCAAGACGCCCGGCGTGGTCGCGGGGGATCTCGGTGAAGCCGAGACCAAGGATCTCGCGCCCGCTTTCAGATCCGTCGTCGAAACCCTGCAGGCTGGCCAGGTCTCGACGCCGGTCCGCACCGATGTCGGCCTGCACCTGCTGGCCGTGTGCGACAAGCGCCAGGGCGGCGCCAACCAGATGACCCGTGAGCAGATCGAGGACCGCCTCTACGGCCAGTCCCTGGCGATGATCGCCAAACGCCAGCTTCGCGATCTCAGGAACTCGGCGACGATCGAATCTCGGTGACACCGACCGGGACGGCGCCGCACACGGCGGCGGGGAGCCTTGTCGAGGATCTGCCGCCTCTGCGGGACTGTCTGGCCGCCGCCGGCATCGCGGCTGACAAGGGCCTTGGCCAGCACTTCCTGCTGGACCTCAACATCTGCCGGAAGATCGTCCGTCTGGCCGGCGAAGTGACCGATGGTCTGGTGATCGAGGTCGGCCCGGGTCCGGGCGGCCTGACCCGGTCGCTGATCGAGGCGGGTGCGCGTGTCGTGGTGATCGAAAAAGATCGCCGCTTCCTCCCTCTGCTGGAGGCGGTTGCCGTCCGCTCGCCGGGACGGCTGACGATCATCGAGGGGGACGCCCTGGCGGTCGATGAGGCGGCGATCGCGGCCGGGATCGCCCCGGGGCAGGCGATCCGCCTGGTGTCCAACCTGCCCTACAATGTCGGCACCCCCCTGCTGGTGAAATGGCTGACGGGTCCGCTGCGCCCAACCGCTATGACCCTGATGTTCCAGAAGGAAGTGGCCCGGCGGATCGTGGCCGCCGCCGGTGACGACGACTACGGTCGCCTCGCGGTCCTGACCCAGGCGCTGGCCAACGCCCGCATCGTCATGGACCTGCCGGCCAGGGCCTTCACGCCGCCGCCGAAGGTCGACTCGGCTGTGGTGTCGATCACGCCCCTCGCGGACCCGCCGGCGGCGCGCATCGTCGCGGCGCTTCAGACCCTGACCCAGGCCGCGTTCGGCCAGCGGCGCAAGATGCTGCGATCGTCGCTACGGATTCACGGCGGCGCGGACCTATGCCTGTCCGCCGGCATCGACCCGAACGCCCGTGCCGAGACCATCCCGGTCACCGGTTTCCTCGCGCTCGCGGAAGCCTGGCTCGCGCCGCGAGTCTAGCCTTCCGCCACCAGTCTGGCGACCAAGGGCTCGATCCAGAGGTTGCGCCGTCGCTTCAGGCCTTCCGCGGCATAGATCGCAGCGAGGCGCGTATAGGTCTCCTCGAAGTCGTCATTGACCAGCACATAGTCGTACTCCCGCCAATGGTCGATCTCCCCGAGGGCGCGGCCGAGGCGGCGCTCGATCACGGCCTCCGAGTCCTGGGCGCGGGCGCGAAGCCGCTTGGCCAGGTCACCAAGGGATGGCGGCAGAATGAACACGCGCACGGTGTCATCGGGTTCGGCCTTGGCGATCGATTGCGCGCCCTGCCAGTCGATGTCGAACAGAACATCCCGGCCGGCCTCCAGATGCTCCATGATCGGCGCGCGCGGACTGCCGTAGGCCTGTTCGTGGACCTCGGCCCACTCCAGGAAGGCATTGTCCGCCACCAGGGTCTTGAAGCGCGCCGGCGTGACGAACGCGTACTCCCGCCCGTCGACCTCACCGGGACGCGGCCCACGCGTCGTGGCCGAGACCGAAAGGACAAGCCGGTCGTTGTCCTGCACCAGCCGACGGGACAGCGAAGACTTGCCGGCGCCCGACGGGCTCGAAATCACCAGCAGCATGCCGCGGCGCGGCTGTTCAAGCCTATTCGACATTCTGAACCTGCTCGCGAAACTGGTCGATGACCGCCTTGAGGTCCAGGCCGAGGGCCGTCAGGCCTGTCGAGGCCGATTTGGAGCACAGGGTGTTGGCCTCACGCATGAATTCCTGCGTGAGAAAGTCGAGACGTCGCCCCGCGGCGGCATCCTGGGACAGCAGAGCGTGGGCGGCGGCGATATGCCCGGAGAGCCGGTCGAGCTCCTCCCTGACGTCGGCCCGGGTGGCCATCGCGGCAGCTTCCTGAACGATCCTTTCGACGTTCACCGATTCGCCCAACAACTCCGCCAGCCGACGTTCGAAGCGCGCCTTGATCAGGGCCGGCTGCGTCGCTGCTTCGCCGTCGGCGGCGACGGTCAGAGTTTCGATCCTGCCGAGAAAGCCGGCCAGGACCGCGCCGATGGCCTCCCCCTCGGCCCGCCGGGACAGGCCGAGGGAATCGAGCGCCGTGGAGATCGACCCGGCCATGGCGGCCGAAACGGCGGCGCGTTCGGCGGCGTCATCGTCATCATCGGCCATCTCGATGACGCCGGGTAGAGCCAGCAGACCATCCAAGGTCGGCGCCGACGCCCGTCCCGCCGCCAACAGGGCGTCGCTGAAGCCCAGGTAGCGGTCAAGCACATCGGTATTGATCCGCGGGCGCCGCGCGGCTTGGAGGCGTTTGGCCTGGATCGTCACATTGAGCTGGCCACGCTGAAAACGGGTCTGGGCGGCGTCACGCGCGACACGTTCAAGGGCGTCGAAGCCCGGCGGCGCCCGGACACGGACTTCGAGGTTCCGGCCGTTCACGGACCGGGCCTCCACGGACCAGGACCAATCGCCCGAATCGCCCTCGACCCGAGCGAAACCGGTCATGCTGGTGACGCTCATGAACCGGACCTCGTGCTGCGATCATGTTCGACGATCCGCCAATGGGCGACGTTCCGTCGGTGAGCCTCGAAGGTCGAGGCGAAGGCGTGCCCCCCCGAGCCATCCGCGACGAAGAAAAGGTCGTCGGTTTTCGCCGGGTGCAATGCGGCTTCCAGCGCCGCCCTGCCCGGATTGGCGATTGGCGTGGGTGGCAGGCCGGACACCCGGTAGCTGTTGTACGGCGAGGTCGACGCCAGCTCGGAGGCCTTCAGCCCCCGGCCGAGCGGGACGCCGCCCGACAGGCCATATATGACCGTGGGATCGCTCTCCAGCCGCATGCCCTTGCGCAGACGATTGATGAACACGGCGGCGATCCGTGGACGTTCACGTGGCAAAGCCGTCTCCTTCTCGACCACGGAGGCGAGAATGACGGCTTGTCTCGGCGTCGCATAGGGTAGCCCGAGAGCCCGATCCCGCCACAGGCGCTCGAGCAGACGGTCCTCGGCCGAAGACATTCGGGCGATCACCTGCGACCGCGCCTCGCCCCTGCGCACCTCATAGGTCTCTGGAAGCAGGGAGCCTTCCGGCGGAAGACCGACCGGACCTTCAAGGAATGGCGCGCGGCGCAGGACATCGGCCGCCGCCGCTGACGTCAGGCCTTCGGGAATGGTGACGAAATGGCGGACGACGGCGCCCCGGCGGATCATCGACAGAATCCGGTAGAGCGACGCACGCGACGGAATGTCGTACTCGCCGGCCTTGAGATGGCGACTGGCGCCGGTGACAAACGCCAGGCCTTCGAACGCCAGGGGTCCCTTAATGACGCCGGCCGCGTTCAAGGCCCTTGCGACGCCACCGAGGCCGCCGCCGACCACGACCGTGGTGGTGGTGGCGCCGGCCGGCAGAGCCGCCGGCCCAGGCCCCAACGCCCCCCATCCCGCCCCGACGGCGACGACCGCGGCCAGGACGCCGGCGGCGATCGCCATCGGAGGCAAACGGGTCACGGCGCTGTCTTGAACACGACCGAAGCGTTGGTCCCGCCGAACCCGAAGCTGTTGGACAGGGCGACATCGATCTTCATGCGCTTGGCCGTCAGAGGAACGAGATCGATCGGCGAATCCACCGAGGGATTGTCGAGATTGATGGTCGGCGGCGCGATCTGGTCGCGTAGCGCCAGAATGCTGAACGCGGCCTCCACCGCCCCGGCCGCGCCCAGCAGATGACCGATGGCCGACTTTGTCGACGACATGGTGGTCTTGGCCGCGGCGGCGCCGAACAGACGCTCGACCGCGCCAAGCTCGATTTCGTCGCCAAGTGGCGTGGAGGTGCCGTGAGCGTTGATGTAGTCGACGTCGGCCGGTTCGATACCAGCGTTGCGCAGGGCCGCGCGCATCGCGCGATAGCCGCCATCGCCATCGGAGGCCGGCGCGGTGACATGATAGGCGTCGCCAGCGAGACCGTAGCCGACCACTTCGGCGTAGATCTTGGCGCCCCGCGCGCGGGCGTGTTCAAGTTCCTCAAGGACGAGGACCCCGGCGCCCTCTCCCATCACGAACCCGTCGCGGTCCCTGTCATAGGGCCGCGACGCCCGCGTGGGCTCGTCGTTGAACCCGGTCGACAAGGCCCGGCAGGCGATGAAGCCGGCGATGCCAATCGGGCACACCGTCGCTTCCGCGCCACCGGCCACCATCACATCGGCGTCGCCATGCTGAATGAAGCGCATGGCGTCGCCAACGGCATGGGCGCCGGTGGCGCAGGCCGTGACGACAGAGTGGTTGGGTCCCTTGAATCCGTGCCGGATCGACACTTGACCGGACGCGAGATTGATCAGGGCGGAAGTGATGAAAAACGGGCTGACCCTTCGGTGGCCCTTCTCGTGCATCTCTATGGCGGTCTCGGCGATGGTCGCCAGGCCGCCGATACCCGCGCCAATATTGACGCCGGTCCGCTCGCGCTCGTCGTCGTTCGCGGGAACCCAGCCCGAATCGCGAACGGCCTCGTCCGCCGCGGCCATGGCGTAGAGGATGAAGTCGTTCACGCGCCGCTGTTCGCGACTGGTCATGACCTTGTCGGGATCGAAGGAGTCGGCGAAATCAGGCCCGCCCCCGCCGCGCCCATCGACGCGCGGGACCTCGCACGCCACCTGACAGGCGTATCCCGTGGCGTCGAAGGTGGTGATTCGACCGGCTCCGGACTTGCCCGCCAACAGCGCGCGCCATGTGGGCTCGACCCCCCAGGCGAGGGGGGTCACCATGCCCAGACCGGTGACGACGACTCGACGCACGGCTACGCTCAGGCGCCGAGACGTTCCCCGATAAACTTGACGGCGTCGCCGACCGTCTGGATGTGTTCGGCGGCGTCATCGGGGATTTCGATGTCGAACTCTTCCTCGAACGCCATCACCAGTTCGACATTGTCGAGACTGTCGGCGCCGAGATCGTCGATGAAACTCGCTTTTTCCGTAACCTTCGCCGGATCGGCGTCCAGGTGTTCGATGACGATCTTACGAACGCGCTCAAGTGTATCGGACATTCGGGTCCAGTCCCTCTGGTTTGATTTTCGTCCGCGGTACGGGGGATCCCGGGCCAACGGACTGTCTGTATGTTGTTAAGGGCCGCGACCAGCGACCCCGTCTTCCACGATCTCGATTTCGCCGTTCGCCTAGCATGTTCCTTATCGTCCGCCTAGCGGCGCGAAAGTCGGCGAAGCCGCCCTCAGATCATCGCCATGCCGCCGTTCACATGCAAGGTCTGCCCGGTGACATAACCACCCTCGTCGCTGGCCAGATAGACGCAGGCGGCGGCGATGTCTCCGCCGCTTCCAAGTCGACCCTGGGGGATCGTCGACAGGATCTGCGCCTTCTGGGCCTCGTTGAGAACGTCGGTCATCGGACTTTCGATGAACCCTGGCGCGACGCAGTTGACGGTGATGTTGCGGCTGGCGACCTCCTGGGCCAGGGCCTTGGAAAAGCCGATCATGCCGGCCTTGGAGGCGGCGTAGTTGGTCTGCCCGGGATTTCCGGTCACCCCCACCACCGACGTCACGCCGATGATCCGCCCGGAACGGCGCTTCATCATCCCCCTCAGCGCGGCGCGCGACAGCCGGAAATAGCTCTCCAGGTTGACCTTCATGACCGTCGACCAGTCGTCGTCCTTCATCCGCAGCAGAAGCCCGTCGCGGGTGACGCCGGCGTTGGCGACAAGGATGTCGAGTGGGCCGCCGGCCGCGGCCTCGGCCGCGGCGACCAGGCCGTCAACGGCGACCGAATCGGCCAGGTCGCAAACCACTTGGCTGACACGTTCCCCGCCCAATGCGTCGGCCAGCGCCGCCAGCGCCGCCGCGCGTGTGCCAGTCAGCACGACATGGGCGCCCTGGGCGTGAAAGCCTCGCGCGATGGCGCCGCCGAGCCCGCCCGTGGCCCCGGTCACCAGCGCTGTCTTGCCGGTCAGATCAAACATCGAACACCTTCCGTGACGGGTGGAGACGCCCAAGGGGCGCCGCCGGGACAATTCCTAAAGGGTTTTGGCGAAGGCTTCGAGGTCGGCCGGCAGCCCTAGGGCGACCGCTTCGGCGTCGGGGGCGATCCGCTTGGCGATGCCGGTCAGGACCTTGCCCGACCCGACCTCCCCGAAACGGCCGATAGCCCCCTCGCCCGCCAGCCACTCCATCGTCTCGCGCCAGCGGACCCGTCCGGTCACCTGCTCAACCAGCAGGGCGCGGATGACGTCCGGATCCAGGGTCGGCCGCGCCGTGACATTGGCCACCACCGGCGCGCGCGGCGCATGGATGGTGGTCTCAGCCAAGGCGCGGCCCATTTCCTCGGCCGCCGGCTGCATCAACGGGCAGTGGAACGGCGCAGAGACGTTCAGCAAGATAGCCCGCGCCCCCAGTTCCTTGGCTCTGGCTATGGCGACGTCGACGGCCGCCTTGTCCCCCGAGATGACCACATTGCCGGCGTTGTTGTCGTTGGCCACGACACAGACCCCGACGGCGGCGCCGGCCGCGGCGGCGGCTTCGGCCAGGGCCACGTCGCTCTTCGGTCCGATCAGGGACGCCATCGCGCCTTGCCCCACGGGCACGGCGCGTTGCATCGCCTGGCCGCGCAGGCGCAGAAGGCGGGCGGTGTCGGCAAGACTGATGGCTCCAGCCGCGGCCAGGGCCGAATATTCCCCAAGCGAGTGACCGGCGACGAACGCCGCTCGCTCGACACCGACGCCAAACTCCGCCTTCAAGGCGGCCATCGCCGCCAGGCTTACCGCCATCAGGGCCGGCTGGGCGTTCTCGGTCAGGGTCAGATCCTCGATCGGCCCCTCCCGCATCAGCAGGAACAGTTTTTGCCCCAAGGCATCGTCGATCTCCTCGAACACCGCGCGCGCCGAAGGAAAAGCCTCGGCCAGCTCGGCGCCCATGCCGACGGCCTGACTGCCCTGACCAGGGAAAAGAAAAGCGAGACTCATGGCCCGAGACGTCCTCCAAGGGTCGATTTCTGTCCGGCGACGGTTAGGTGAAAGGTCATCGGGCTACAAGCGTGCTCCCGCCCCTGGCGCCGTCCGTCCAGGTTGGTCATAGTGAATGACAGTCACTTTCACAGCCTTGGGGCCCGTCATGAAACGCCTTTTCGCCATCGCCAGCGCCGCCGTCGCCCTGGCCGCCTCGCCCGCTCTCGCCGCCCTGGCCGTTGGAGCCGCCGCGCCCGACTTCGCCGCCCAGGCTTCCCAGGCCGGCAAGCAATTCCCCTTCCACCTCGCCGACGCCCTGAAGAAGGGGCCGGTGGTGCTTTATTTCTTCCCCGCGGCCTTCACCTCCGGCTGCACCATCGAGGCGCACGAGTTCGCCGCCGCCTCCGACGACTACAAGGCGCTGGGCGCCACCCTCATCGGCGTTACGGCGGGCAACATAGAGCGTCTGACCGAGTTCTCCGTCAGCGAGTGCCGCTCGAAATTCCCCGTCGCCGCCGATCCCGGCGCCAAGATCGCCGGAGACTACAAGTCCACCCTGGCCATCTACCCCGGCCATTCGGACCGGACCAGCTACGTCATCGCCCCAAACGGCAAGGTGATCTTCGTCTATTCAAACCTCGGCGCCGAACAGCATGTCGCCAAGACGCTGGAAGCGCTGAAGGCCTACCGGACGAGCCATCCTATCTGAAATTCCTGAAGTCCCGGTTCGAAGTCCTGTCCGCGTCCGCCGGCGGACTTGCACGCGGCGAGGTTTGCGCGTATCAGCGCCGGCTTCTCTCAGGAGAGCGGTCTCTTCACGGAACGTCAAAGGATTGGGAAACACCCAATCGCCGTGATGGGAGCCATCGTTTGGCGGCGCGGGTTCCGAGCGCCGTTCGACGCCGCTCTCTCCATCGGACGTAAGGAAACCATGCCCGCTTACGAGCACGTTATCATCGCGCGTCAGGACATCTCTCCGGCCCAGGCCGAGACCCTGAACGAGGAACTCAAGGCCCTCATCGAATCTCTCGGCGGCCATGTCGCCAAGATCGAGTACTGGGGCCTTCGCAACCTCACCTACCGCATCAAGAAGAACCGCAAGGGACATTACTCCCTGCTGGCCATCGACGCCCCGGCGCCGGCGGTCAAGGAGATGGAGCGTCAGATCTCCATCAATGAAGACGTGCTGCGCTTCATGACCGTGCGGGTCGAGGTTCTCGACCTGGAACTGTCGCCCGTGCTCGCCCGACGCGACCGCGAACGCGAACGTCGCTTCGACGACGTCCCGGCCTAAGCGCGCCCCGGAGAGAGAGACATGACCGAAGAAACCACCACACCCGAATCCAGCGGCGGCGGCCGGCGCGCTTTCCTGCGTCGACGCAAGGTCTGCCCGTTCTCGGGCGCCAACGCCCCGAAGATCGACTACAAGGACGTCAAGCTGCTCCAGCGCTACGTCTCCGAACGCGGCAAGATCGTTCCCTCGCGGATCACCGCCGTCTCGGCCAAGAAGCAACGCGAACTGGCCAAGGCCATCAAGCGCGCCCGCTTCCTCGCCCTTCTCCCGCACGTCGTGAAATAGGGGCGGCCAGACCATGAAAGTCATTCTTCTCGAGCGCGTCGAGCGTCTCGGCGCCCTGGGCGAAATCGTCACCGTCAAGGACGGCTTCGCTCGGAACTACCTGTTGCCGAGGGCCAAGGCCCTGCGCGCCACGCAGGCCAACATGAAGGTTTTCGAAGGCCAGCGGGCCGATATCGAGACCCGCAACGCCAACGCCCGCGCCGCCGCCGCCAAGGCCGGTGAGCGTCTGGACGGCAACTTCTACGTGATGATCCGCCAGGCGGGCGACAGCGGTCAGCTCTACGGCTCGGTCTCCGGTCGGGACATCGCCGATGCGGTCAACGCCGAAGGCGGCAAGGTCGACCGGTCGATGGTCGTTCTCGACAAGCCGATCAAGACCCTGGGCGTTCACGCCATCAAGGTGCGGCTGCATGCCGAGGTCACCGCGACGGTGAGTATCAACATCGCCCGGAGCGTCGACGAAGCCGAACGTCAGGCCCGCGGCGAAAATGTCATCACCTCGCAGTTCGAGGAAGATCGCGCCTCCGACGCCCAGTCGATGGCCGACATGCTCGAAGGCGGGGCCGGCAGCCACGAAAGCTTCGGCCGCGACGACTGACGATTGGTCTCCGCCGCCGCGGTCGGAGACATGATGATGACTTCGGCCCAAGGCTCGCCAGCCTTGGGCCGTTGTCGTTTTCGGGTCATCCACAGGCGCGCTGTTACCTGTGGGCGATGACGGGAACACCGCTCCAGCGGGGGACCGGATGCGCTAGGGTAATCCATGGCCCTGGTTCCAATGCTCGACCTGCGTCCGGCCCCGCAAGGCCTCGATATCGCCCACGCCCCAGCCAATATCGAGGCTGAACAGGCGCTGCTCGGCGCGCTGCTCTATGACAACGCCGCCTTTGAGCGCCTGAGCGACACCCTGCAGGCCGCCCACTTCTTTGAGCCCTTCCACGGCCGGCTGTTCGCCTCGATCCAGACCCATGTCCGTAAGGGACACCTCGCCGAGCCGATCCTGATCGCCGAACAGTTCCAGCGCGACCCGGCGTTCGAGGACATGGGCGGGGTTCGCTACCTCGCCGACCTGGTCGATCGGGCGCCCCCGTCGGCCAATGCCCCAGACTACGCCCGGGTCATCTATGACCTCGCGCTTCGCCGTGACCTGATCCGCATCGGTGGCGACGTCGCCGCCATCGCCCAGGCGGGCGATTCCGAACTGTCCGCCCGGGAGCAGATCGAGGCGGCCGAACAGCAGCTCTATTCGCTGGCCGAGACAGGGGCCATCACCAGCGGGTTCATGGCCTTCACCGATTCCCTGGCCGGCGCCGTCAACATGGCCGCGGAGGCTTACGGCCGCGAGGGCGGCCTGTCGGGGGTTTCCACGGGGCTGAGGGACTTGGACCGCATGTTGGGCGGGCTGCACCCGTCCGACCTCATCATTCTCGCGGCGCGTCCATCCATGGGCAAGAGCGCCCTGGCGGCCAACATCGCCTTCAACGTCGCCCGCAAATACGCCTGGGAGCCGTCTCCCGACGGCGGTCGCAAGACCGTTTCCGGCGGGGTCGCGGCGTTTTTCTCCCTGGAAATGTCGGCCGAGCAGCTCGCCCTGCGTCTGCTGGCCGAAGTCACCGGCGTGCCGTCGGACGAGATCCGCAAGGGCGAGATCAACGCCAGCCAGTTCGGCGAAATCCGTGACGCGGCCGCCGAGATCGGCCAGTCGCCGCTCTATATCGACGACACCGGCGGCATCTCGATCGGCAAGCTGGCGGCCCGGTCGAGGCGCTTGAAGCGCACGATCGGCCTGGACCTTATCGTTGTCGACTATCTGCAGCTGGTCACCGCTGGCGACGGCAAGATCGAAAACCGGGTTCAGGAAGTCAGCCAGATCACCATGGGCTTGAAGACCCTGGCCAAGGAACTCAACGTGCCGATCATCGCCCTGGCCCAGCTGTCGCGCCAGGTCGAGAACCGCGAGGACAAGCGACCACAGCTGAGTGACCTGCGGGAATCGGGCTCGATCGAGCAGGACGCCGACGTAGTGATGTTCATCTATCGCGAGGCCTACTACCTCGGCCGCACCGCGCCTCCCGAGGGCGACCACGACAAGCACCGACAATGGCAGCAAAAACTTGACGACGTAAACAACATCGCCGAACTGATCATCGGCAAGCAGCGCCACGGCCCGATCGGCACGGTCAAGCTGCACTTCGAGGGCAAGATCACCAAGTTCAGCGACCTGGCGCAGGAAGCGCGGTTCGACTCCCACTGAACCGCGGTTGCTTTGGCCTTGAAACGCCAAGACGCCAAGAACGCCAGGGAGCAGTTGATCTCGCCGGAGCGCGACACGACTTCAGGGGCGTCAGGTCGCGCGCATAGCGCGCAATGTCTGCAATCCGCTCACGTCCCCGAAGTTGAGAGGTCGGACGGGCGTCTAGGCGTCCTTGGCGGCTTGGCGTTGAAAGACATTCGTCCAGACACCACCCCTCTCCGACAGGGGGCGACAGACAGCAAGCGGGCGTATGCTCCGCGTTCACAGCGAATCGGATGAGTCATGGCCCGCGACGGCGCGCTCTACACCTGTCAGGCCTGCGGCGCCGTCCATGCCAAGTGGGCCGGTCAGTGCTCGGCCTGCGGCGGCTGGAACACCCTCGTCGAGGAAAGCACCGCCCGGCCGCCCGGGGCGCTCGCCCCGAGCAAGCGCGCCAAAAGCCGCGGCATCGCCTTCGAAGGCCTGGAGGCCCACACGCCGAGCCCGCCACGGATGGTCACGGGAATTGAAGAGTTCGACCGGGTTTGCGGCGGCGGCATCGTGCCAGGTTCGGCGATCCTGGTGGCGGGCGACCCGGGCGTGGGCAAGTCCACCCTGCTGCTGCAGGTCTGCGCGCAGGCGGCGCGGCGCGGCGCGTCCTGCGCCTATATCTCCGGCGAGGAGGCGGTCGAGCAGATCCGCACCCGAGCCCATCGCCTGGGCCTCGCCGACGCGCCGGTGAAACTGGCGGCGGAAACCGCCCTGCGCGACATCATCGACGCCCTCAAGCGCGAGAAATTCGACCTCGTCGTGATCGACTCGATCCAGACCCTGTGGAGCGACGCTCATGAGGCCGGCCCGGGGTCGGTGACCCAGGTTCGGGCCTGCGCGGGCGAACTGGTCCGCCTGGCCAAGAGCCGCGGCGTGGCGGTGATCCTCGTCGGCCACGTCACCAAGGATGGCCAGATCGCCGGGCCGCGGGTGGTCGAACACATGGTCGACGCCGTCCTCGCCTTCGAGGGCGAACGAGGCTACCCGTTCCGCATCCTGCGCGGGGCCAAGAACCGTTTCGGCGCCACGGACGAGATCGGTGTGTTCGAAATGGCCGACTCCGGCCTGGCGGAGGTGCGCAATCCGTCCGCCCTGTTCCTCAACGAGGGCGGCCAGCGCGCCGCCGGCGCAGCGGTGTTCGCCGGCATCGAGGGCTCACGTCCGGTGCTGGTGGAATTCCAGGCGCTGGTGGCGCCGTCCGTCTACGGCACGCCCCGCCGGGCCGTGGTGGGATGGGACAGCGGGCGACTGGCGATGGTGATGGCGGTGCTGGAGGCGCGGTGCGGTCTTGGATTCGCCACGCGTGACGTTTATTTGAACGTCGCCGGGGGCCTGCGGATCAGCGAACCCGCGGCCGATCTGGCGGCGGCGGCGGCTCTCGCCTCCTCCGCCCTCGATACCGCCCTGCCCCAGGATTGCGTCGTCTTTGGCGAAATCAGCCTCTCCGGAGACATCCGGCCCGTGAGCAGAATGGAAACCCGTTTGAAGGAATCGGCCAAACTGGGTTTTTCGCGGGCTCTCGCGCCCGGTGCGGCCGACGCCGGCGCCGGCGTCGCGGTGACCAGCGTGTCGCGTCTGGCCGAGGCGGTCGCCCGCATCGGCGAGCAGTCGTGGGCCTGACGTGACCAACTTCGACTACGCCGCCGGGTTCCTCTTGCTGGTGTCGGGTGTCGTCGGGTTCGCCCGTGGCGCCACGCGGGAGGTGTCCACGGTCGTGGCCTTCGTCCTGGCGGCCATCGTCTCGGTGGCCGCGTTGCGGTTCACCAGTCCGATGGCGGTGTCCGTCATTCACGCCCGTTGGCTGGCGCATGCCGCGGCCATCCTGGTGGTGTTTGTCGTCGCCTATCTGTGTTTTCG
>CAIQDO010000364.1 GCA_903870555.1 uncultured Caulobacteraceae bacterium | reverse complement strand
TGGTCCGGGCTATCGGTGGGGCTACTTCCGTCCGTCCTGGAGCTACTACGGCCGGGGTCACGGCTGGCGGACCTGGGGCCCGTTCTGGGGCGATCCCTTCTTTGGCGACACGGTCCAGACGGTCGAGCAGTTCGAGGCCTCGGCCGAAATCGCCATGAACCACGGGCCAAAGCCCCAGGGCGATCCCAAGGCCCTCGACGCCCGCGAGGTCCTGACCAATCTCGGTCCGAAGATCCAGCGCCCCGCCACGCCAAAGTAGCCTCTTCCCTCCCACGTCATGGCCGGGCTCCGTCCCGGCCATCCGCGCGGACGTTTCACGACGGAACGACGGTTTTTCAACGCCGAGACGCCGAGAAACGCCAAGACGTGTCTCCGACCTCTCCGGGCTCGGCGGCGCGTGCGATTTGACGGCGCGCAATCGCGCCGACGAGGTCCTCCAAACGCAAACAAGCCGCCCGAGGGTCAATCCCCTCCTGGCGACTTGGCGGCTTGGCGTTTCAAGGCCACATTCGAGAGATCAGGCCCGATCCCGAAAGCGGAAACGGGTCCGATGTATGGCTTAGCGCGGCGCCATGCGGATGGCGCCGTCGAGGCGGACGTCTTCACCGTTAAAGTAGCCGTTGGTCACCATGGTCAGGGCGAGCTGGGCGTATTCCTCGGGCTGGCCGAGGCGCTTGGGGAACGGCACGGAGGCGGCGAGGCCCTCCTTCACCTGCGGCGGGGCGCCGGCCATCAGCGGGGTTTCGAAGATGCCCGGCAGGATGGTGTTGACGCGGATGCCTTCGCTGGCGAGATCGCGGGCGATGGGCAGGGTCATGCCGACCACGCCGCCCTTTGACGCCGAATAGGCCGCCTGGCCCATCTGGCCGTCTTCCGCCGCCACCGAGGCGGTGTTGACGATGGCGCCGCGCTCGCCGTCGATCGGATCGAGGGTCAGCATGCCGGCCGCGCTCTTGGCGATGCAGCGGAAGGTGCCGACCAGATTGATCTGGATGAGCCAGTTGAAGGCCTCAATCGGGAAGTGCTTGATCTCGCCGGTCTTGCGGTCGCGGCCGGCGGTCTTGGCGGCGTTGCCGGTGCCGGCGCAGTTGATCAGGATGCGCTCCTGACCATGGGCCGCCCGGGCCTTGGCGAAGGCGGCGTCGACTTCCTCGTCGGAGGTGACGTTGCACTTGCAGAAGATGCCGCCGACGTCCTTGGCGACGGCCTCGCCCTTGTTGTCGTTCATGTCGAAGATGGCGACCTTGACGCCCTGCGCCGCGAGGGCGCGGACGGTGGCTTCGCCGAGGCCGGAAGCGCCGCCGGTGACCACGGCGGCGACGGATGAATCGAGTTTCATGGAGGTTGTTCCCTTTTTCGTCGCGTCCGATGCGCGTTCGCGCGCGGTTTAGCCCCTAGTTGAGCCGGCAAAAAGTATCACCTAGCGTCAAGGTGATCGGTCAGGACGGGACCGGCGCCCGCTCGCTCCACTGATCGAGGTCGCGCTCGGCGCCCATATAGGCCAGGCCCGCGGCGATGGAGACCAGTTCGCCGCCGCCCTCCACCTTGCCCTCGCCGAAACGGTCGGTGAACAGCCGG
>CAIQDO010000363.1 GCA_903870555.1 uncultured Caulobacteraceae bacterium | reverse complement strand
GCGATCTTCGCCGCCAGGGCGTCGAGGCTGAAGGTGTCGGGCGCCGGCTTGGCCGCGGGCGCGGGTTTCGGCGCGGGCTTGTCCGGCAGGGGCTTGGGCGCGGGGGTCGGCTTGGGCTGCGGAATCGGCGGCGCCTTGGGCGCGGGCGGAGTCGGCCGTGGGGCCGGGGCCGGCGGTGGCGCCGCCGGCTTGGCCAGGGGAACGGGCGCCTCGGTCTGGGCCGTCTGGGTCACCGGCGCGGCCTCGGCCGGTCTGGAATCCGTGGTCGGTCCGTGGGCGACGATGGTGATCGGCACGGCCGTCCCGGCCGGGACATAATTGGAGCGTCCCGCCCACAGCGCCAGGGCGAAAACGCCGACGTGCAGGGCCGCCGCCGCCGCCAGGGCCGGGGTCAGGGACTCGCGCCGCCGCTGCGTCGCCGACAGGGTCATGGCCGGGCCGCCGGGGCTCCCTTGGCCGGGAGGCCGGCCGGATCGGCGGTCGCGCCGGATGACGGGCCGCCGGTGTCTGTGATCAGGTCGATGGTGGTGAAGCCCGACTGCGACAGGCTGGCCATCACCTGGGCGACCATGGCGTAGGGCGCGCGGCCGTCGGCGCGGACATAGATCGGCTTGGCGTAGGCCTCGCCCGCCGCCTGCCGCAAGGTCGGCGACAGGGAGTCGAACGCGGTCTGGGTCTCGTTGATGAACAGGCGTCCATCGGCGCGGATCGAGACCGTGATCGGCTCGTGCTGGTCGGCCACCGCCGAGGCCTCGGTCTTGGGCAGTTGCAGCGGCACGCCGACGGTCAGCAGCGGGGCCGAGACCATGAAGATGATCAGCAGCACCAGCATCACATCGACCAGTGGCGTGACGTTGATTTCCGACAGGGCGGCGCGGCGGCCGCGGCGGGCGCGGCCGCGGCGGCCACGGCCGGCGGCGAAGGCGTCGTGGGCCCCGAGCGCCATGGCCTTACTTGCGCTCGGCCAGACGGCGCTGAATCGCGGTCACCAGATCGTCGGCGAAGCCCTCCAGGCGGGCGGAGAACTTGCCTGCGTCGGTGGAGAACTTGTTGTAGGCGATGTAGGCCGGGATGGCGGTTCCGAGGCCGACGGCGGTGGCGAACAGCGCCTGGGCGATCGACGGGGCGACCACCGACAGGTTGGTGTTCTTCTGGATGGCGATGGCCTGGAAGGCGGTCATGATGCCCCAGACGGTGCCGAACAGGCCGATGAACGGCGAGGCGGTGGCGACGATCGCCAGGCTGCCAAGGCCCTCCTCCACCCGCTGGCTCTCGCGGGCGACGGCCGAATCCAGCACCCGGTCGATCCGCTGGATCAGGAACACCGCCTGGGCGTCCTCATGCCCAGCCGCCAGCAAACCCTTCGTCCGCGCCTCGCGCCATTCGCGCAGCGCCGCCTGCAGCATCCGGGGCAGGGCGTGACGCGGCGCGTCGCCGGCGGCGGCGGCCACCTCCTCAAGCGGCCGCCCGGAGGCGACCTCGTCCTCGAAGCTGTTGGCGGCCCGGTTGAGAGCGTTGAAGCGGACCGCCTTGTCGATGATCACCGCCCAGGACCACAGGGAGGCGCAGATCAGCCCCAGCAACACCGCCTTGACCACGAAGTCGGCGTGCAGAAACAGGTGGATCGGCGAGAAACTCTCGGGAGTGATGGCGCCGGCGGCTTCCATGGCGATCCTTCGCTAGGGGCGTTCGCGCCATCGCGCGGGGGGATGGTGAAACTATGGCGCGCCCGGCGTCGGCCGAACGCCAGACGCGTCGCCGCCGATGTTTCGGCCAAGAAGGTTAAGAAACCGTCCCCGGCAGCGCCGTTCGCCCCTTCCACCACGCCCTTCGGGCGCGGTCCCCCTTCCCCGCTACGCGGGGCAGGATTTTTCTTATCCTCCCCTGCGCGAAGCGCGGGGGAGGGGGACCGCCGAAGGCGGTGGAGGGGGCGTCACGCGTCGCGCTTCAGGTCTCCAGCAGCGGCGTCAGCAGCCGCACCAGGTCCGGCTGCGGCCGTCGGGGGCGGCCGTCGGGGGTGATGCAGGCGGCTTCGACCTCGGCGGTGGCGATGATCTCCTCGCCCCGGGTGATGGCCTGGCTGATCATCATCCGCGCCCCCTTGACGGTGTCGTAGGTGGTGCGCACCACCAGGGCGTCGTCGATCCGGGCGGGCTTGCGGAAACCGATGTTCAGGCGCGTGACGACGAAGGCGCCGGGGTCGGCCCGCTCCAGCAGGTCGGTATGGCTGAGCCCCGCGAGCCTGAGGAAATCAGACCGGCCCCGCTCGAAATAACGGACGTAGTTGGCGTGATAGACCACGCCGGTGAAGTCGGTGTCCTCGTAATAGACCCGGACCGCGAGCCGGTGCTCGCGGCCGACGAACCGGCCGGCGGAGGGGGCGTCGGTCATTCGATCGGCACGCCCAGGGCGACGATGACCGTGTCGAACAGGCGGTTGCGGACGGTCTGCCGCCAGCGCCGGAACCCGTAGTGCGCCAGGGCGACCAGGGCCACGGCGGCCATGGCGGGCGGGGTCG
>CAIQDO010000362.1 GCA_903870555.1 uncultured Caulobacteraceae bacterium | reverse complement strand
TTGGCGATGCGCGACATCACCGCCGCCCTGGCGGTGGAGACCGGTCTGCCGGTGGCGGTGAGGATTGGCCTGCATGTGGGGCCCGTGGTGGCCGGGGTGATCGGCATCAAGAAGCCGGCGTTCGACTGCTGGGGCGAGGCGGTCAACATGGCCAGCCGCCTGGAAACCGCCAGCGCTCCCGGCGCGGTCTTGATCAGTGAGACCGCCCACGCGCGGTTGAAGGACGCCTTTCGGGTAGAGGCGGCGCCGGCGGTGGATCTGAAGGGGATCGGACTTTCGACGGTTTGGCTGCTGCATGATCGGATCGGGATTGCGGAGGCGGCGCCGTAATACGCGAGGCGGCGCGCGGCGCCGGTTCGGCGACGAATTGTCGCCAGAGGCCCCGCGCCCGAGTTGCCGTTGGCGGCGTGGTTGCCCATAACCTCCCGCATTGACTCAAACACGCGACCCCAGGGCCCACACATGAAATTTGACGACGTCATCCTCGGTCGCCGGAGCATCCGCGGCTACAAGCCCGATCCGGTTCCCAAGGCCCTGATCGAGGAAGTCATCGGTCTGGCGATGCGGGCGCCGTCGTCAATGAACACCCAGCCGTGGAACTTCTACATCGTCACCGGCGAACCCCTGGATCGGATCCGCGCCGGCAACACCGAGCGAATGGTGGCCGGCGTCCCGCAGTCGCGCGAGTTCCGCACCGGCCAGGCCTTCGCGGGTCAGCACCGCGAAAGGCAGATCGGGGTCGCCAAGCAACTGTTCTCGGCCATGGGTATTGAGCGCGACGACAAGGTCATGCGCCAGGACTGGGTGCTCCGCGGCTTCCGTCAATTCGACGCGCCGGTTTGCGTCATCGTGACCTATGATCGCGCACTGGACGGCAGCGACGATACGCCCTTCGATTGCGGCGCCGTGACCACGGCCCTGGTCAACGCCGCCTGGTCTCGCGGACTCGGCGCGGTGATCAACAGCCAGGGCATCATGCAATCCCCCGTGGTTCGTGAGCACGCCGGCATTGCCGACGATCAGGTCATCATGAAGAGCATCGCTCTGGGCTGGCCGGATGAGAGCTTCCCCGCGAACGCCGTCGTGTCCGAACGCAAGTCCGTCGCCCAGGCCGCGGTGTTCGTCGGCTTCGACGATCAGGCTGGAGACTGACCCAGCCACCTCCGTCAAACGCCGGGATCAAACGCCGGAATCGGGGCGCCGGCGATCCCGGCGTCGAGCGCGTAGAGGCCGCCCCCCTCCCCGCCCTCGTCGGCCGCCGTGGTGACAAACAGGGTGCGCAATCCCTCGCCTCCAAAGGCCGGCATGGTCGGCTTGCGCGCCGGGAGCGGAAATGACGCCATCAGGCGTCCGTCGGGATCGTAGCGATGGATGCGCGCGCCTTCGTACAGGGCGGTCCAGTAGCAACCCTCGACGTCGACCGCCGCGCCGTCCGGGCGCCCCCGATCGCCGGCGGTCGGCTCGAGGCGAACGAACTCGCGCCGGTTTTCGACCGCACCGGTCTCCGGCTCATAGTCGCAGCGCCAGATTACGAAGCGTGGCGTATCGGAATGGTAGAGGGTGCGGCCGTCGGGGGCGAAAGCCAGGCCGTTGGACGTCATAAGGCCGGAGGCGACCCGGACCAGGCCGCGCCGATCGAGGCGATAGAGGCCGGCTGTCCCGCCAGCCTTCAATTCGTCGATGGTGCCGGCGTAGTAGCGGCCGCGCGGATCGACCTTTCCATCGTTGAAACGGTTACCGCCGTGCGGCTCCGGATTTGTCGCCAGGAGGCCGAGCTTCGCGCCCGCGGCGTCGAGCCGCCAGAGGCCCGAACGCAGCCCGGCGACAAAGCCGCCACCAAGGCACGGCGCCACACAGCCGATGTCCTCGTCCAAGGGAACGGCGCGATGGTCGCCCCGGGCCGGGTCAAAGCGATGCAGCCGTCGGCCGGTGATGTCGACAAACATCAGGACGCCGGCGTCGGCGAGCCACACAGGCGACTCTCCCAAGGCGCAACCGGCGTCCAGCACCGCCTCGAACAGGGCGGTCACAGGCGCGATTCCACGCCGATTGCGGTGGCGCCGAGACAGACGAGCGGGGGAGCGGCGATCATCGACAACCTTCGTCACACTTGAGTCTCCCATCTGAACCCCAGTTTGGAGCGAGGAGACCCGACCACATGATGCTCCCGCGTGCGTTGGTGGA
>CAIQDO010000361.1 GCA_903870555.1 uncultured Caulobacteraceae bacterium | reverse complement strand
GCCGCCCAGACCTCCCGGGCCGGACGACTCCCCGATCGAGACGACCTCGACGAGGTTGGTCGCCACATAGACCTCCTCCGATCCGCCCAGAGGGAAGGCCACGGTCTTGCCGGCGATGGTCAGGCTCGCGCTGAGGATGGGCGAGGCCACGCCATATGTCGTGCCGCCATAGGCATAGTCGAATGAACTGGCCGAGGCGCGGGTCCCGCTCGCGGGATCGTAGACGAACCGGGCGGTGAAGGCCTGTCCGGTCAGGTCGGACGGAACGAACGTGAACACGCCCGTTTCGTCGATCCCCCAGTAGACCGTGCCCGTATAGGTCGCGACCCACGTCGCCGCTTGCGCCGGCCCCGCCAGGGCGGCCAGAACCACCACAAATGAGAGAATGTCGGCGGCTGTTTTGCGAAAAGGCATATTTCGTCTCCATGGTGTGAAAGTCTTGGGGAAAAAATGACGGCGACCGTGTCCGTGACCGAAACGGCCTCCCGGACGGTTCAGCCTCTGTTTGATGAAGCGCTCGTGACCCTATGGGGTTGGCCGGCCCAAACCGGCCTTCAAGGCCGCGATGTGCTCCGGTCCGATGCCGCAGCAGCCACCGATAATCTCCGCCCCCCGGTCGCGCCAGGCGCGGGCGAAGGCGAGGTAGCCTTCGGGGGTGAGGTCCTCGCGGATCGGGTCGAGGCCGGAGTTGGCTTCGGCCTCCGCGGTCTGGGGCGGGAAGGCGTTGGCGTAGACGCCGATCCGGATCGCAGCGTCGGCCGCGTCGAGGGCGCGGCGGGCCACCTCGACCGCGCCAGCCATCACTTCAGGCTGGCTGCAATTGAACAGGATCGCCGCGGCGCCCAGGTCGATCGCCGCCGACACGGCCTGGGCGACGCTCTGGCCCGAGCGCAGCCGGGGCGTGGCGCTGGCGTCGGGGCCGTCACGAAGGGTGAATGACAGCCACAGCGGTCGGGAATCGTCCCCCAGGCGCGCGCGGACCAGCTTGGCCTCCTCGATGGCGCTTAGGGTCTCGGCCTGCCAGTGGTCGACGTGGGGGGCGAGGCCGGCGATCAGGGCGTCGAGGATCGGCGCGGCGGCGGCCGGGTCGAACAGGTCGGCGCGGTAGGAGCCGCACACCGGGGGCAGGGATCCCGCAACGGCGACCGGCCGCCCGGCGGCGTTGGCCGTTTCGCGGGCCAGACGACCCGCCAGGTCGGCAAGCTCGCGGCCTTGCTCGGCGAACCGGGCCTCGCCGATGTGGAAGGGGACGACGGCGTAGCTGTTGGTGGTGATGACGTCGGCGCCGGCGTCGACATAGGCCCGGTGGACCTCGGCGACGAAGGCCGGCGCCTCGATCAGCGCCAGGGCCGACCACTCGGGCTGGCGGAACGGCGCCCCGCGGCGGGCCAGCTCCCGGCCCGTGCCGCCGTCGAGAAGGATCAGGTCGTTGCGAGTCATGGCGTCCTGCGAAGTCGCGAGCGTTTCGGGCCCGCGCCGATGGAATCCCGCACCCGTTTCGAAGGGACCGTCAACCGCCTTGCGACGCGTGGCCGATTGTGCGCCGGGCCGTTCGCTGGTTTGCTGGGGAAAATACCGGAGGAAGTCATGTCGTCGTCCCGATTCCTGTCCACATCCCACCAGACTCTGCTGTGCGACAGCCCGCGCCCGGCGGTGGCGCGGATCGTGCTGAACCGGCCGGACAAGATGAACGCCTACAATCATGTGATGACCGAGGACCTGCTCGCCGCGCTGGCCGCCTATCGCGACGACGACGCCCTCCGCGCGCTGGTCATCACGGGCGCCGGCACGCGAGCGTTCTGCACCGGCGGCGACATCTCGGGCAGCAACCCGGAGCAGGGCCAGAAGGTGCGCAGCCAGCCGATGGGCCACGGCCGGGAGATGCGCGAGGGGATGCAGGCGGTGGTGTTGGCTTTGCGCAATCTCGACAAGCCGAGCATCGCCATGATCCGCGGCTACGCCGTGGCGGGCGGGCTGGCCTTGGCGATGGGGTGTGACTTCCGCTACGCCGCCCGAAGCGCGAAGCTGGGAGACACCTCCGGCAAGGTGGGGCTGCTGGCCGACGAGGGCGGCGCCTGGCTGTTTCCCCGGGCCATGGGGCTGGACAAGGCGCTCCGTATGACCCTTCTCAGCGAGGTCTATGACGCCGCCCGCGCCGAGGCCCTGGGCCTGGTCACCGAGGTGGTCGACGACGACGCGCTTGAAGACGCCACCCTGGCCTTCGCCGAGGCGCTGGCCGGGCGGGCGCCGCTGGCGGTGCGGCTGACCAAGATGATGATGGCCCGCAGCGCCGGCTTGAGTCTGGAGGAGTCGGTCGCCGACGCCCAGATGGCGGTGATGATCGCCAATCCCAGCGCCGACGTGCGCGAGGGCCTGAAGGCGTTTTTCGAGAAACGTCCGCCGAAGTTCGAGGGGCGATAGCCCTTAGGCGCCGGCCAGGGCGGCGTCGCAGATCTTCAGCAGGCGATCTTCGACCGGCGTTGATGCGCCGGGACCCGGTCCCCGTTCGAGGACCGTGCGCAGGGAGGCTGCCGTCGCTGTCACGCCCAGGGCCAAGGCGTCGGCGTCGACTTCCGGACAAGGCCAACCGGGCCGGTTCGAGGCGGCGCAGATCGCTTCGGCCAGCGGCCAGGCCGCATCGCAGGAGAAGGCGAGGGCGTCCCGCCGGATCAGGGCGTCCAGCGCCGCCGGCAGCTCCGCGCGGGTTTCGCTTATACGAGTGAGAAAATCGACGATGGCAAGGGCCACGTCGGTTCGGCTCTCAAACACATGAGAGGTCATAACATGCAGAAAATCCGCGTGCTCGACAGCGAGTTGGCGGCGTACACCAGCGCTGACCAGACCGTTTAGATCGCGGAAATGTCGTTTGGCCGTTTGCGGCGCAACCGCGGCGGCCAGCGCCAGAGAGTCGAGGGAGTGGCCACACAGTCCATGCCGGCGCAACAGGACCGAGTCGACGATGTCCAGTAGGCGGTCGACAGCCTTCAGATCGTGGCAGTCGCGGGGCGTTTCGACAAACGCCCGCGCCAGCGAGGCGCCGACCGCCCCTGCCAGAAGGTCCCGCGTCGAAACGGTCCGCCGGGGCGTCGCTTCCCGGGCGTCGACAGAGCGCAAGGCTTGAACCACGATCGCGTGTTCCGTTGGGCTGAGGTCGTCGGCGCCCATGAGTCGCATCGGCCAGGCATCAAAGGCCCGCTTTCCAATCGACGCGTCCCAGACGGTGATCACATCGCTGTGCCGATCGTCTTCGCGAATGGCGCCATAGACCCGCCCGACGGCGTCCGACGGCCCCTCAAGAACCTGAATGAACCAATCGTCGAGGTAGAATAGAGCGCCGCTGATGTCATTCTTGACGTTCTGATCCGCGGCGTAGCGGGCCAGTTCGAGGACAGCGTCGTCCGACATTGTCTCACGGATACGACTGCAATAGGTGACGCAACGCAACGCCGCCCCATTCCCGACGTCTGCAAGCGACATACCCCTGCCCTGATACACAGTTGCGACCTTGTTCCAACACCACGAATGACCGTAGCCACGAGCGGTGGCGGAATGATGAGGGCTTTGGGGGCCGATTGCGTCCTTCGGCGGTAAAACAAGCTGAATTTCGGTCAAATTTGAGTTGGTAGACCGGGAATTGCGGTCTGGCGTGGGATATTTCCCGACGGCCCCGCCAGGGTTTACAGGCCGAAAACGGTTCGTGCGGCCTCGCCGAGCACTTTGTCGCGTCGGCCTTGGCCGAGACTGGCGACCGAAGCCCGCATCAGGTCCGGCGCCGCCAGCTTGGAATCGACGTGGGGATAATCGCTGCCCCAAAGAATGCGATCCTCGCCGACCAGATCGAGCATGGAGCCGATCGTGCGTTCCTCGGGCTCGGCGACGAACCAGCAGTTGCGGCGAATGTAGTCCGACGGCTTCATCGGCATGGGCGCGAGTTGACGGAACACGTCATATTTCTCGTCAAGGCGATCCATCAGATAGGCCGCCCAGCCGCAGCCGGCCTCGACGCTGACCACCTTCAGGCGAGGAAAACGCTCGAACAGCAGGTCGGTGACCATGGCGCTCAAGGCTGGCAGCATCTGGCCGGTGGCTCCCAGACCGAAGTTGAAGACCGTTCCGGGTTTTGTCTCGTGCCATGCGCCAAAGGAGCCGCCGCTGAACCTAACGATGACATGGAGACAGGCGGGTACGCCAGCCTCCTCGCACATCCGCCAGAT
>CAIQDO010000360.1 GCA_903870555.1 uncultured Caulobacteraceae bacterium | reverse complement strand
TGATGCAGACAATGCCTTGGTCGACCGCGGCGAGAGCCTTGACCGCCTCCGCCGTGCCGTCTGGAGAATTGTCGTCAACGAAGATCGCCTGCCATGACACGCCTTGCAGGGCCTGCCTGAGCCGGCGCATCAACGGCGCGATATTGTCGCGCTCGTTGAACGTGGGCACGACCACGGTTAGCTCGCAGGTCTCGTCCACGGGGTATTGAGGCTCCAACATCGACAGCGCGCCGCTCTACCCGTCGGACCGACCGTCGGCTAGTCTCCCCGCGACAGCTAAGGGCGCCCGGTGGCGCGTTTGCGGCGTATGCCTTTCATCCTTGAAGGAAAATCCGGTCGTGGATGAGATTCTGGTCGATGCGCGCGGTCACCGCTGCCCCGTCCCCACGCTCCGACTGCGTCGAGCCTGCGATTCGGCCCCGGCCGGCGCGATCCTGCGCCTTCTGGCCGACGATCCCATGGCGCGAATCGACGCCCCCCATTTCGCGGTTCAGGCTGGGCTGGAAGTTCTGGAGGTGACCGCCAAAGACGGCCTGATCACCGTCACGCTGCGCAAGCCAAATTGAACCGACCTCAAGCGAACGAGGTACGGCGCGCCGCTGGGGGGAACGGCGCGCCGCCAGGAAGAAAACCTCGTCCTGATTGAGGCCGCCGTAGCGAGGGACGGGAAAGCGCGGCGGCCATCAACATTGCCTGTTTACGGGCCGCCGCCTGAACCGTGGATGAATGGAAACTTACGGTTTTGTCAGAGTGCGCCACCGGCCTCGAGTGCGCCGATGTCCGCGGCCGAAAAGCCCCAGCCCTCAAGAGCGGCACGGTTGTGCGCGCCGATGGCGGGCGGCGGTCCGGCGATCGCCCCCGGCGTGGCGGAGAACCGAGGCGCCGGCGCCGGCTGAATGACGCCATCGATCTCGACGAAGGTCTGCCTGGCGACATTGTGGGCGTGTTTGGGCGCCTCTTCGAGACTCAGAACCGGTCCGAAACAGACGTCGGTTCCAGCCATGATGTCGCACCACTCGTCTCGCGTCTTGCCGGCGATCGCCACCGCCAGCTTCTCGCGAAGCGCCGGCCATTGGGTGCGGTCCATCTGAGCCTTGAACGCCGGATCGGTGATGCCGGTCTTTTCCAGCAGCAGGGCGTAGAACTGAGGTTCGATCGAGCCGATGGCGATCCACTCCCCGTCGGCGCATTGATAGGTGTCATAGAAGTGAGCGCCGCCGTCCAACAGGTTGGACCGGCGGGTTTCGGTCCATGCGCCGGCCGCCTTGAAGCCGTAGAACATCGACATCAACGACGCCGCGCCGTCGCTCATGGCGCAGTCGATCACCTGACCCTGACCGGACGACCGGGCGTGAATCACACCGGCGAGCAGTCCAAAGGCGAGATAGAGCGCCCCACCGCCGAAGTCGCCAACCAGGTTGAGTGGCGGAATGGGTTTCTCGGCCGTGCCGATCGCGCCTAACGCGCCGCTGATGGCGATGTAGTTCATGTCATGGCCGGCGGCGTTGGCATAGGGACCGGTCTGGCCCCATCCGGTCATCCGGCCATAGACCAGCTTCGGGTTGCGTTTGAGGGCCACCTCCGGACCGAGGCCCAGCCGTTCCATCACGCCGGGACGGAAACCTTCGAACACCGCGTCGGCCGTTTCCATCAGCTTGAGGCAGGCTTCAACCGCCGCGGGCGACTTGAGGTCCATCGCCACCGACCGGCGCCCCCGAGAGGTGATGTCGGTCTTTGAGCCGCGCCCGCCGCCCTTGCGGTCGATACGCACGACATCGGCGCCGAGATCCGACAGCAGCATGCCGCAGAACGGCCCAGGCCCGATGCCTGCGAATTCGAGGACCTTGAGGCCCGACAGCGGTCCCTGACTCATGATCTTGTTTCCTCTATGGGCGCCGGTTCGACGGCGTCTGCGGCGCCGGCGTTCCGGCGACCTTGATGCCTCCCTATCACAGCCCCTGCCCCTCGGTCAGGCAAGCGCCGTTCGCCTTTCCGTTACGTTGGATGGACGTTACTGTCGGTCAACTTCGAGGGCTTTGGGGGACAGGCCGAGATGAACCAGGATCTTCCAGTCGCGGGCGGGGGGCAGATTTGGGGCTCGGTGATCGCCGTCGGGATCGCCTTGGTCGTGGTGATGTTGCGCAACCAAAAGCCGCGCAAGCTGAGAATCGAGCTGCTATGGATCCGGCCGATCCTGTTTGGCCTGATCATCGGCGCCACCATTTGGGCGTCGCACGTGCCTTCGGATGTTGTCAGCCTGTCGATCTTCGCCCTCGCTCTCGCCCTCGGCGCGGGCCTCGGCTGGCAGCGCGGCCGATTGATGCGAATCGAGGTTGAGCCCGACACCCACGCCATCACCTCGCGGGCTTCGCCCGTCGGCATGATCCTGATCGTCGGCATCCTGGGACTTCGCATGGCCCTGCGCGGACTCGCCCTTGAGACCCGATCGTCGCTCGGCGTGCCCGCGGCGACTGTGACCGACGCCCTGATCCTGCTGATCGGCGCCATGGTGGTCACCCAGAGCCTCGAAATGTGGCTCAGGGCGCGGCGGCTGCTTGATGAGGCCCGCGCCGCCAAGGCGGCCAGGACTCCGGTCGGCGCTCAGCCGCCTCTTGTCACCTGAGGGGCGCTATCGACCTCGGTTGAATGGCGGACGGGGCCCGGACCTGAAGCCGACGCCCGGGCGCGGCTTGACCACGACGCGTTTTGGCGGCGGCGGCGGCGGGGGGGGCGCCGGTGCGATCCAGGGAAACAGCTGCGGCGCGGCGGCCGGCCCCTTGGCGAGATTCGCCAATTCTTTCAGGATCTTCTCGGCCGCCGCGAGACGTTGGCCCGGGGTCTCCCATTCGCCCTTGATCACGACCTTCTGATCGGGCCGCAGGCGCCACACGGCCATGTTCTTCTGGACGAAGGCCACCAGGCCCACCGGATGGGCGAAATGGTCGGCGCGGAAGCTGACCACGGCGCCCTTGGGACCGACGTCGATCTTGGAGACATTGGCTTCCCGACAGAGGCCTTTGATCGCCACGACCTTGAGCAGGTGGTCCGCCTCATCCGGCAGGGGACCGAAACGGTCGATCAGCTCAGCGGCAAGAGCCTCCCGGTCATCGGCGCGCTCGGCTTCCGACAGGCGGCGATAGAGCGCGAGGCGGACATTGAGGTCCGGCACATAGGCTTCGGGAATGAGTACAGCTGCGCCCGTGTTGATCTGGGGCGACCAACCGCGGTCGAGCGACGGATCCGCGGCGCCGTCGGCGGTCGGCTTCGACTTGAGTTCGGCCACCGCGTCCTCAAGCATTTGTTGATACAATTCAACGCCGATCTCGCGGATGTGACCGGACTGTTCATCGCCAAGCAGATTGCCGCCGCCGCGAATGTCGAGGTCATGGCTGGCCAGCTGGAAGCCGGCGCCCAGGCTGTCGAGCGACTGAAGCACGTGAAGCCGGCGTTCGGCCTGAGCCGTAATCTGGCGTTCGAACGGCGTGGTCAGATAGGCATAGGCCCGGGCCTTGGCGCGACCGACCCGGCCCCGGAGTTGGTAGAGCTGCGACAGGCCGAACATGTCGGCGCGGTGGACGATGAGGGTGTTTGCGGTCGGAACGTCGAGGCCCGACTCGACGATGGTGGTCGAGAGCAACACATCATAGCGGCCCTCGTAGAACGCGCTCATCACGTCCTCGAGCTGGGTCGGCGACAGCTGACCGTGGCCGACCACGTATTTGACCTCCGGCACCTGTTCGGTGAGAAATTTTTCCAGAAACGGCAGGTCCTTCAGGCGTGGCGCCACGTAGTAGGCCTGGCCACCGCGGTATTTTTCCCGCAGCAGCGCCTCGCGGATCGACACCGGATCCCAGGGGGTGACGTAGGTGCGCACGGCCAATCGGTCGACCGGCGGGGTGGCGATGATCGACAGTTCGCGAATGCCAGACAGCGCCATCTGCAGGGTGCGCGGGATCGGCGTGGCGGTGAGGGTCATCACATGGACCTCGGCCCGAAGCGCCTTCAGCGCCTCCTTGGCCTTGACCCCAAAGTGCTGCTCCTCATCAACGATGACCAGGCCGAGATCCTTGAACGAGACCTGCTTCGACAGCACCGCGTGGGTGCCGATGACGATCTCGATCTCGCCCTTGGCCAGGCCTGCGCGGGTGTCGTTGGCCTCGGCCGTCGGCACCAGCCGCGACAGCCGGCTGATCCGGACCGGCCAGCCCTGGAAGCGCTTGGTGAAGGTCGAATAGTGCTGTCGCGCCAGGAGGGTTGTGGGACAGACGAGGGCCACCTGACGGCCACTCATGGCCATTACGAAGGCGGCTCGCAGCGCCACCTCGGTCTTGCCGAAGCCGACGTCGCCGCAGATCAGGCGGTCCATCGGCCGGCCCGACGCGAGATCGGTCAGGACGTCGTGGATGGCGTTGAGCTGGTCGTCGGTCTCATCATAGGGGAACCGGGCGCAGAACTCGTCGAACAGGCCGTGGGGCGGATCGACTTCCTCGACGCTCTTGGTGGCGCGCGCCGCGGCGATGGCGATCAGACCCTCCGCCATCTCGCGCAGCCGTTCCTTGGCCTTGGCCTTGCGCGACTGCCAGGCGGCGCCGCCCAATCGGTCGAGTTGGACGCCCTCGCCTTCCGCGCCGTAGCGCGTCAGCAGATCGATATTTTCGACCGGAAGGTAGAGTTTCGATTCGGCCGAATAGTGCAGTTCGAGGCAGTCGTGCGGCGCCTCCATCACCTCAAGGGTCTTAAGACCCTCGTAACGGCCGATGCCATGATCGACGTGAACCACCAGATCGCCCGGCGACAAGGCGGAGGCTTCGGCCAGGAAGTTGGAGGCGCGGCGCTTGCGGCGCGGCCTGGCCAGCCGGTCGCCGAGGATATCGGTCTCGGAGATCACCGCCAGGCTGTCGGTCTCGAAGCCGGTCTCCAGCGGCAGGACGCAGCGCTGCGGTTTCTTCGGGTCGGCGGCCTTGGCCGCCTGCCAATAGGGCGCCAGGGAGACGCCCTTCAGACCGTGATCGGCCAGCATCGAGCCGAGGCGATCCGACGATCCGTCGGACCAGGAGGCGAACAGCACCCGCTTGCCGGCCGCTGCCAGCCGCCGGGCGTGGTCGGCCGTGGCCTCGAAAAGATTGACGCTGTCCTGCGCTCGCTCGGCGGCGAAGGAGCGGCCGAGCTTGGCGCCAAGGTCGATGACGCCGGCCGCCGGTTCCGCGCGGAAGTGGTTGAACTGCCGGCTCGGCCGCATGGCGATCCGTCCGTCCCACTCCTGGGATGTGAGATAGAGCGCGCCGGGCGGCAGGGCGCGGTAGTGGACCTTCCGCTCCGCCTGTTCGCGCGCTTCGAAGGCGTCGGCGATAACGGCGAGCCGCTCGTCGCGGGCCTCCACGGCCAGGTGGTCCAGGGCGATCAGCACGGTCGGCGGGAGATAGTCGAACAGGGTCTCAAGGGTCTCGTAGAACAGGGGCAGCCAGTGCTCCATTCCCGCGCGCCGGCCGCCCTCGCTGACGGTGGCGTAGAGCGGGTCGTCGCCGGGGGCGCCGAAGGCGGCCAGATAGCCCGACCGGAAACGGGCGATCGCGCTGGCGTCGAGCAGGGTCTCGCTGACCGGACGCAGGTCGACGGCCTTGAGCTGTTTGGTCGAGCGCTGGGTCTCGCGGTCGAAGGCGCGAATCGATTCGAGCGTTTCGCCGAACAGATCCAACCGGACCGGCTCGTCCGCCGCCGGTGGGAAGACATCGATGACGCCGCCGCGCACGGCGAACTCTCCGCGCTCCGACACCGTCGAGGCGCGCTGGTAGCCGTTGACGGCGAAGTAGCGTTCAAGATCGGCGACATCGACGCTGTTGCCGACGGTGGCGGCGTAGCCGGCGGCGCTGACGGCCTGCCGGGGCGGGACGCGCTGCATCAGGGCCGGGGCGGTCGTCAGCAGAAGGCACGGCTTTTTCGGATCCAGGCCACGGGCCAGCCGGGTCAGGGTGGCCATGCGCAGGGCGGCCACGCCGGCCGACGGCCCGACGCGGTCGTAGGGCAGGCAGTCCCAGGCCGGGAAGTGAATGATTTCAAGTTCGGGCGCGAAGAATGTGAGGGCGTCGGCGAAGGCCGAAGCGCGTGAACCGTCCCGGGCCACGAAAACGCCGAGGCCGCCGCGCAGCCGCATGATGTCGGCCATCACCAGGGCGTCGAACCCTTCGGGCGCCCCCGAGAGCGTCAGGGGTCCGGGATCGCCCGCCAGGGTCTTGATGTCGAAGGGTTGAGACAGGATCGGAACCTCGGCCTAGGCGACGTCGGCGGGCGGAGACCCGACGGGCCGGAAGGCCCGCAGCCGCGCGAGAATATCATCGTCGAACGCTTCGGGGACCGGCAGAGCCCCCATGATCCAGCCGAAGATATCGTGGTCGGACTGGTCCATCAGCGCCTCGAGTCGATCGAGTTGATCGGCGGTCATCGTCGCGGCGTGAGCGTCCACGAACGGACCCAGAATCAGGTCCGCCTCCCGAAACCCGCGACGCCAGGCGCGGAACCGAATTTTGTTCAGGCGGGTCTCATCCATCAGGCGCGGCGACAATCAGTCGTCCGCGTCGCGGAGATAGGGCTCGACCGGACCATTCAGCTTCACGGTCATCGGCTTGCCGTGCCGGTTCACGGTCGTGCCGACGGTGAGGCGCACCCAGCCCTCGCTGACGCAGTATTCGTCGACATTGGTCTTATCCACACCCTTGAAACGGACGCCCACGCCACGCGCCAGCAGGTCTGCGTCGTGGAAAGGGCTGGCCGGATCGATCGCCAGCCTGTCGGGAAGGGTGTCGCTCATGGAGGAAGACCATCCGCGCGTTCGAGAAAAACAACCGGCCCGTCTGATACAGAGGCCGGCCCTTCCGGTCCATCCCTTCGCGGTCCAGCCGGACGCGCGCCGAGGTCCGGGTTGCGGTATGGTGACGCGATGCGCCCCGAGATTCTCTTCCCCCTGTTCAGCCCGATCACGACGCTGAAGGGCGTGGGCGATCGCGTGGCGCCTTTGCTTGAGCGGCTCGCGGGCTCGCGCGTGCGCGACGTGATCTTCCTGGCGCCCCAGGGCGTGATCCTGCGCCGGCCGGCGCGCGTCGCCGACGCCGTCGATGGCGAAATCCACACCCTCGCGGTGATGATCGAAGGCCACCAGCGTTCGTCCCGGCCGGGCCAACCCTGGAAGATTCGCGCCATGGACGACAGCGGCGCGGTCAACATCGTCTATTTCAAGGGGGTCGGCCCCCACCTCGAGGAGCGCAATCCGGTCGGCGCGACCCGCCTGATCAGCGGCAGACTCGAAAGGGACCGGCCGGACGGCGTTCCGCAGATGGTCCATCCCGACTACATCGTCGCGCCGGAACGAGCCGGGGACATCCCCGAGATCGAGCCGGTCTATCCGGCCACCGCCGGCCTGCCGCCACGCAGCGTCCGACGGCTCGTGCTGACAGCCATGACGCGGGCGCCGGAGTTGCCCGAGTGGCTGGACCCGGCCTGGCGCGCCCGCGAAGGCTGGCCGGGGTGGCGCGAGGCGCTGGAACGGCTGCACGCCCCGTCAGGCGAGGGCGATCTGTCCCCGCAGACGCCATGGCGGCGACGGCTGGCCTATGACGAACTGCTCGCCCACCAGCTTGCCCTGGCCGAACGCAAGGGCGTCCGCCGCAGCCACGCGGCGCCGGTCATTGCCGCCAGCGAGGCGGCCAAGGCCGCCGAAGCCGCCCTGCCCTTCCACCTGACCGGCGCCCAGTCCCAGGCGCTGGGCGAAATCCGCCGCGACCTCGCCTCGGGGCGCCGCATGACCCGGCTCCTGCAGGGCGACGTCGGCTCCGGCAAGACCGTCGTGGCCCTGCTGGCGATGGTCGAGGTCGCCGCCTCCGGCCGGCAATCGGTGCTGATGGCGCCGACCGAAATCCTGGCCCGCCAGCATTTCGAGACCCTGCGAGGGCCCCTCGCCGCCCAGGGCGTCGAGACGGTCCTGCTGACCGGCCGCAACAAGGGCGCCGCAAGGGAAGACCGACTCGCCGACCTGCGCTCGGGCGCCGCGGCCGTGGCCGTGGGCACCCACGCCCTTTTCCAGGACGACGTCGCCTTCAACGACCTGGCCCTGACCGTGATCGACGAGCAGCATCGTTTCGGCGTCTCGGAGCGGGCCCGGCTGCGGGCCAAGGGCGAGTCGGCGCATCTGCTGGCCATGTCGGCGACGCCGATCCCGCGGACCCTGGAGCTGACCCTCTACGGCGACCTGGACGTCTCTCACCTCAACGAGAAGCCGCCAGGCCGCACGCCGGTGGCCACTCGCGCCGCGCCGATGCACAGGCTGGACGAGGTGGTGGACCGTCTACGCCAGGCGGTGATCCAGGGGGCGCAGGCGTTCTGGATCTGTCCGCTAGTGGCCGAGTCCGAGCTGCTCGACCTCGCTGCGGCCGAGGCGCGCCACGCGGCGCTGTCGGCGATCCTCGGCGATCAGGTCGGCCTGGTGCACGGACGCCTGAGCGCCGCCGAGAAGGACGCGGTGATGACCCGCTTTGTCCAGGGCGAGCTGGCGGTGCTGGTGGCCACGACGGTGGTCGAGGTCGGGGTCGACGTGCCCAAGGCCTCGATCATGGTGATCGAACAGGCCGAACGCTTCGGCCTCGCCCAACTCCATCAGCTGCGGGGTCGCGTCGGGCGGGGCGCGGCGGCAAGCAGCTGCGTGCTCCTCTACGACCCGCCTCTGTCCGAGACCGCGACGCGTCGACTCGACATCCTCCGCCAGACCGATGACGGCTTTCTGATCGCCGAGCGGGACCTGGAACTCCGCGGCGGCGGCGATCCGCTCGGCCTCGCCCAGAGCGGCTTTCCCGCCTACCGGCTGGCCGACCCCGTGGCTCACAAGGACCTGATCGCCGTCGCCGCGGACGACGCCCGGCTGGTGTTGTCGCGCGATCCTGATCTCGCCTCGCCCCGAGGCCAGGCCCTGCGCGCGCTCAGGGAACTGTTCGACTGGCGGGCCGACGGACCGCTCAGCGCAGGGGGGTAGACTCGCCGCGATCCGCCGCGAGCCAGGCGGCGGTTCGCCGATGGGCGTCGGCCTCCAGATCGGCCCAGAACAGGTTGAAGGGCGCCGCCCGTCGACGCTCGGCCCATCCGCCCGTCCGCTGCAGAGACTCGGATCGCGGTCGACTGACCCGAAGAATGCCGTTCTCACAGCGCGCCGACACCTGCCTGGCCAGAAAACCCGGCCTGACACCCCACTCCAGACCCGTGGCGTTCGCGGCGCCCCGATTGAGCCGGACCGGCGCCACGGCGTCGGTGGCGGCGCCAAGCAGCGGATTGACGCACAGGGGCGTGCGGCCATCGAGGCTCTCAAGCCCGCCCTTTTGGTTCCAGACGATGCCGCGGGTGAGGATCCGATGGACTTGCGCGAAGTCGAGCCAGGACGCGGAGATCCACGCCACCACGCAACCCACCTGCCCCGGCGACTGGCATCCCGGCGATGCGCCAAGACCGCGAGGCTCCGTTCGCAGCGTCACGGTCTCGATCAGATAGGCCGCCACGAACCGTCGCCTTAGCGCCGGGTCCCTGGCGATCACCTCGTCCAGCAGCCGCGCCGCCAGCGTCCCGCCCTGCTCGACGCCGACCACGATGATCGGCCGGTCCGTCGGCGAACGGGCCAGAAAGGCGTCAAAGGCCCGACGCACGTCGCCATAGGCGAATTCCCGAGCCTCGATGGCGTCGTCGAAAAGGGTCATCGAGGTGAACAGGCTGGCTTGCCGGTAATGGGGTGCGAAGACACGACCCACGCCCGCGAAAGGCCCGGCGTAGTTGGGCAGCATCACCGTACGGAGCACGCGGGCGGCGCCGCGGTCGTCGATCGCGCCGTTCCAGTTGCGTCCGCCATCGAATGTGGTGGGGTGAATGAAGAAAACGTCAGCCGGCGGATCTCCCGCCTTCGGCGGGGCCGGCGACAGCGCCCAGGCGTTCGGTGACCGATAGTCGGGGGACGGTGGCGGCCGATAGACCGCAAAGGGGATCTTCGGATCAAGCAGCGCCTGGAGAATGTCTTCCCGCCACACCAGGAGTCCCGCGCAGACGGCGGCGGCCGTCGCGAGCGCGGCCAAGGCGGACCAGAAACGCCACGGTCGGGTTCGGGTCACGGCTCTGGTCCGTTGTCGTCAGCGATAGGGGTCCGGCCGCGCCAGAAATCCCGCGACATAGTCGCCGACGCCTGCCTCGAGCGATGTCGAGGGCCTGTCCCAACCCGCGGCCCGAAGGCGGCCCATCGGCGCCTCGGTATGGTATTGATAGGCGCCGCGCATGGCTTCAGGCATGTCGACATAGGCGATCGAGGGCGCCCGCCCGGACGCAACGAACACAGCCCGCGCGAGGTCGGCGAAGGACCGCGCCGTGCCGGACCCCAGGTTGAAGATGCCGTCGATCGGCGGGCCGCCGGCCATCCAGGCGACGCAGTCGGCGACGTCCCGCACATAGACGAAATCCCGCATCTGCCCGCCATCCTCGTAGTCCGGACGGTGGGAACGGAACAGTTCGACGGTCTGGCCGGAAGCCACTTTCGGCCAGATCTGGGCGATCACCGACTTCATCGGCCCCTTGTGACCCTCGTTTGGACCATAGACGTTGAAGAACTTCAGGCCCGTCCAGCCTGGCGGCGCCTGGCCGAGAGCGGCCTGACGAACCGCGAAGATGTCGAACAGGGCCTTCGACCAGCCATAGGCGTTGAGCGGTCGCAGGGCCATGAGGCTCGTCAGGTCGTCGGCGTCATCGAATCCTCGGGCGCCGTCGCCGTAGGTGGCCGCGGAGGAGGCGTAGATGAACCGGGCGCCGTTTTCCGCGCACCACCGGAACAGATCGCGGGACAGGCCGAAATTATTGGCGAGGATCTTGTCGGCGTCGACCTCAAGGGTGGAGGAAATCGCGCCCATATGGACGACGAGTTCGACGCTCCGGCCGCGATCGGCCAGCCAGGCGAACAGCGCGTCGGGTGCGATGAAGTCGGCGATCGCGTGCTTGGCGAGATTGCGCCATTTGCCGGTGGCCGCCTCGCGCAGCCGATCACAGACCACGACGTCGACGCCGCCGTCCTCGACCAGGCGCGCGACGATATTGGAGCCGATGAACCCGGCGCCGCCGGTGACCAGAACGGTCCGTCGCGTCATCGTCGTCAATCCTGCCCCGCGAGGCGCCGAAGGGTCGCCGTCGTGGAATGCCCTTCAAGAAAACTCGCCAAGCGCACCTCTCCGCCCCACCCCGTCACCAGATCATGACCGACCACGGCGTCGAGGGCGTAGTCGGCGCCCTTGACCAGCAGGTCAGGCCGGGCCGCTTCGATCAGCGCCAGCGGCGTGTCCTCGGCGAACGGCGTCACCAGATCCACCGCGGCCAGCCCTGCCAGGACGCGGGCCCGGGCCTCGAGCCCATTGACCGGCCGGCCGTCACCCTTCAGGCGGCGAATGGAGTCGTCGGTGTTCAGGCCGACGATCAGCCGGTCGCACCAGGCCCGGGCCTGGGTGAGATAGGCGATGTGGCCCGGATGGAGGATGTCGAAACAGCCGTTGGTGAAGCCGACCCGAAGGCCCTTCTCCCGCCAGCGACGCGCCACCCGCGCCATTCGCGACGCCGACGCGATCTTGGCGTCCAGCGGCGTCCGTTCGAGCGCGGCTTCGGCCTCGATCACCTCCTCCGGGCCCGCCGTCGCCGTGCCCGCCTTTTCGACCACCACGCCGGAGGCGATCAGGGCCAGGCCGACCGCCTGGTCGATCGGTGCGCCGGCCGCAAGGGCAATGCCGAGCGCCGCGAGCGCGGTATCGCCGGCGCCCGATGTGTCGAACACCTCCGGCGGCGGTCGGACACAGTGGCGAACCGGCTCTCCGCGAACCGCGAGCGACATCCCCCGGGCCGCGCGGGTCACCAGGATCGCCCCCGCCTCGCAGCTCGCCAGGGCCCTGGCCAAGGCCATTTCGATCTGGGCGTCGGTGTCCGTGGGCAGGTCCGTGGCCCGGGCCAGTTCCGCGGCGTTCGGCTTCACCACGTCGACGGGGCCGTAGTGGGCGAAGCCGCGAGCCTTGGAATCGACCACCAGGACGGCGCCCGTGGCCCGGGCCGCGGCGAGGCAGGCGGAAATCACGCCGGCGGTCACCACGCCCTTGCCGTAGTCCGACAGCAGGATCGCCCCGGCGCCAACGGCCGCCCTCGCCACCGCAGCGACCAGGGCCGTTTCAACATCGCCCGCGACGGGCGCCGCCACCTCATCGTCGACCCGCAACAACTGCTGGCCGGCCGAAACGAAACGCATCTTCAGGCTCGTGGGGCGGCGGCTGTCCAGGACGAGGCCATCCTCGATGTCCGGCTCCCGCGCCACCAGCGCCCGCGCCTCCTCACCCGGCGCGTCGCGACCGATCACGCCGATAAGAACCGCTCGTCCGCCCAGGGCGGCGACGTTACGGGCGACGTTGCCGCAGCCGCCGAGCATCACCGTCTGGTGAGTCCGCGCCAGGATGGGAATCGGCGCCTCGGGCGAGACGCGATGGACATCGCCATAGACGAACCGATCGACCATCACATCGCCGATCGTCACCACCCGCAGGCCGGCGAGGCGGCCGAGGAGGGCTTCGAGCGTGGCGAGACCCAGACTCACGGCGCGGCCCTGCGCTTGGCCAGGGCGTCGAAGTCCAGAAGTTCGCTCAGAAGCGCTTCAAGGCTGGCGATGGGCACCATGTTGGGCCCGTCGGATGGGGCGCGGTCGGGGTCCTCATGGGTTTCGAGGAACACCGCCGCGACGCCGACGGCGACAGCAGCCCGGGCCAGCACGGGCACAAACTCCCTTTGGCCGCCGGATCGATCGCCCTGGCCACCGGGTTGCATCACCGAATGGGTGGCGTCGAACACCACCGGGCAGCCCATCTCCGCCATGATCGGCAGGGCGCGCATATCGGACACCAGCATGTTGTAGCCGAAGGACACACCCCGTTCGCAGGCCATGACATTGGGATTGCCGGCGCCGAGCGCCTTGGCGATGACGTTGACCATGTCCCATGGCGCCAGGAACTGGCCCTTCTTGATGTTGAGCGCCGCGCCGGTCCGGGCCGCCGCCACGATCAGGTCGGTCTGTCGGCAGAGAAAAGCGGGAATCTGCAGCACGTCGACCGCTTCGGCGACGACGGCGCAATGGGCGGCCTCATGAACGTCGGTCAGGGTGGGCAGGCCCGTCGCCTCGCGAATCTCCGCGAAAATCGGCAGGGCGGCGGCGAGGCCCAATCCGCGCGCGCCGGCGGCGGAGGTGCGGTTGGCCTTGTCGAAGGAGGACTTGTAGATCAGGCCAATGTCCAGACGGCGGGCGATTTCGGACAGGGCGTGGGCCGTTTCCAGCGCGTGCTGACGACTCTCCATCTGACAGGGGCCGGCGATGATCGTCAGCCGTTCGGCGTTGCCGATCCGCACCGGCCGGCCATTCGCCCTCGATATCTCGATGACGGCGTTCGGATCCATTGGGTGGCAGTCTCCTTGATCCGGTCGTCCTGAACCGACGTACAAGACAATTCAAGGTGGGCGCCATGCCCCGAGAGCCGCTCCGCCGGGAAACAGCGCCGATGACAATGCCCGCGCCGGTGGTGGTCTGGCTCAGGAACGATCTCAGGCTCGCCGACAATCCCGCGCTGGCGGCGGCCTGCGCCGAGGGGCCCGTGGTGATCCTCTACATCCTGGATGAGGATCCCCGCGTTCGACCGCTGGGCGCCGCGTCCCGGTGGTGGCTGGACAAGTCGCTGCGCGCGCTGGCGGCGGACGTCGAACGCGCGGGCGGGCGGCTGACGCTGCGCAAGGGCCCGGCGAGCGCCGTCGTCCGCCAGGTGGTCGCCGAGACCGGCGCCCGCGGCGTCTACTGGAACCGGCTTTACGATCGGCCGAGCGTGGATCGGGACCAGGACCTGCGGACGAGCCTGGAAGCCGGCGGCGTAGCCTGTCGCGACTTCAACGCCGGACTGCTGAACGAGCCCTGGGACGTGACCACCCTGGCCGGCGGTCCCTACCGCGTGTTCACGCCCTATTGGCGGGCGGCCCGATCGAAGGCCGAAGCACAACGCGCTCAAGGGCGTGTCACCACGATCACCGCGCCGGCTCGGGCGCCGGTCACGGACGCCGTCGATGCGTGGGACCTTCATCCGACGGCGCCGGACTGGTCGACAGGATTCGGGATGTGGCGTCCGGGCGAGGCGGGCGCCTGGGCCACACTCAAGACATTCCTGGATGGTCCGGCCAATGGCTACCTGACCGGCCGCGACATCCCCGGGCGAGACGGCGTCTCACGCCTGTCGCCGTATCTGCACTTCGGCGAGATCGGTCCGCGACAGGTCTGGGCGGCGGCGCAGGATCGGCTGGCCACGGGCGAGATCGACACGGGTCAGGTCGAGGGGTACCTTCGTCAACTTGGGTGGCGGGACTTCAATCACCAGTTGCTGTTCCACTTTCCACGAATGGCGCGGGCCAGTTTCGACAGCCGGTTCGACGCCATGGGTTGGCTGGAGGATGCGGAAGGTCTGGAGGCCTGGAAGCGCGGGAGAACCGGCTTTCCCATCGTCGACGCCGGCATGCGACAGCTGTGGTCCACGGGATGGATGCACAACCGGGTCCGGATGATCGTCGCCTCGTTCCTGGTGAAGGATCTGATGATAGACTGGCGCATTGGCGAAGCGTGGTTCTGGGATACTCTGGTGGATGCCGACCTTGCCAATAACATCGCCAATTGGCAGTGGGTGGCCGGTTCCGGCGCCGACGCGGCGCCCTATTACCGGGTCTTCAACCCCGTGTTGCAGGGCGAGAAGTTCGATCCCGAGGGAGACTATGTTCGCCGTTGGCTGCCCGAACTGACCGGGGCGGCGACGTCGCGGATTCAGCAACCCTGGCGCGCCGATCAGGGCGTGCCGGGCGGATCGGCCTATCCTCGGCCGATCGTCAACCATTCCGACGCCCGTGAACGGGCTTTGGCCGCCTATGAAAGGGTTCGATGACCACCGCAGACAATCTCACGGCTAACCGCCCGGACCCCCATGGCGGCCTCTGGCGACCGGCGACGACGACCGCCGCGCCCGGAGAGATCAGCCTGAACGACCCGGAGCTGCGCGCGGCGCCCGCGGCGTTCCGCACGGCGGTGGCGATTTCGCGGCGCAACTGGGACCATGGATCCCTCACCTTCGTCCTGCCCTCCGGGCGGGAACTCCGTATCGATGGGCGCACCCCCGGCCCTGAAGCCCGGCTGGTGATTCGGGACTTCAAGTTCGTCTCTCGGGTGCTGGCGTCCGCCGACATCGGTTTCGGCGAAGGCTACATGGCCGGAGAATGGGATACGCCGGACCTGGCGGCGCTGCTCGAGGCCTTCACGGCCAACTTCGACCGCCTGGAAAAGCTGGTGGTCGGCAACCCGATCATGAGAGCCGTCAACTTCCTGGCTCACCTGTTCAACCACAACTCCCGGGCGGGCTCTCGGCGGAACATCTACGCCCACTACGACCTTGGCAACGCCTTCTACGAGCGTTGGCTCGACCCCTCGATGACCTATTCGGCGGCGCGATATGAAACGCCGGGCCAACCTCTGGTCCAGGCCCAGCGCAACAAATACCTCACCCTGGCCCGGCAGATCGACCTGCGTCCCGACCACCATGTCCTTGAGATCGGCTGCGGCTGGGGGGGATTCGCCGAGTTCGCCGCCAAGGAAGTCGGCGCGAAGGTGACCGGTGTGACCATTTCGCCGTCGCAATATGACTTCGCCCGCAAGCGCCTGTTCGACCTCGGCCTGGCGGAAAGGGCCGACATCCGCCTGATCGACTATCGCGACGTCGAAGGCCGGTTCGACCGGGTGGCGTCGATCGAGATGTTCGAGGCGGTGGGCGAGTCCTACTGGCCCGCCTATTTCGGCAAGGTCCGGGATGTGCTGGCGCCCGGGGGCCGCGCCGGCCTGCAGATCATCACCATCCGCGACGAGCTGTTCGACGTCTATCGTTCGCGATCCGACTTCATGCGCAAATATATTTTCCCTGGCGGGATGCTGCCCAGCGAACGGCGTCTGCGCGAGGAGACCTCCCGCGCTGGCCTGGAGTGGAACACCATCAGCCGTTTTGGCCGGGACTACGCCGACACGCTGGCGGAGTGGGCCGTCAGCTTCGAGGCGGCCTGGAGCGAGATCAAGACCCTGGGCTTCGACGACCGGTTCCGCCGGCTGTGGACATTCTATCTGCGCTACTGCGAGGCGGCCTTTCGCACCGAAAGGACCAACGTGGTTCAGCTCAGCCTCGGCCGCGCCTGATCCCTTTGCGCTTTGCCCTTGCGTCTTTCGCCAAGGCTGGCGAAGGAAGGGTGAATGATGAACAGGTCCATCCGCGCCGGGGTCGTCGAGGCCATTGGCGGCACACCCCTGATCCGTCTGCGGCGCGCCAGCGAGGCCACCGGCTGCGAGATCCTGGGCAAGGCCGAATTCATGAATCCCGGCGCTTCGGTCAAGGACCGCGCGGCGCTCTTTATCGTTCGTGACGCCGAACGTCGCGGCCTGCTGAGGCCGGGCGGCCGGATCGTCGAGGGGACCGCCGGCAACACCGGCATCGGGCTGGCGATGGTCGCCTCGGCCCTTGGCTACCAGACGACGATCGTCATTCCGCGGACCCAGAGCCAGGAAAAGAAGGACGCCATCCGGTTGATGGGCGCCACCCTGGTCGAAGTCGACGCCGCTCCCTATTCGAACCCCAACAACTATGTTCGCTATTCCGGACGACTGGCCGAGACCTTGGCGACGAGCGAGCCGGGTGGCGCGATCTGGGCCAACCAGTTCGACAACGTCGCCAACCGCCAGGCGCATGTGGAGACCACCGGTCCGGAAATCTGGGACCAGACGGGCGGCGAGGTCGATGGATTCATCTGCGCCGTCGGGTCCGGCGGGACCCTGGCGGGGGTCGCGGAAGCGTTGCGGGCGCGCAAGCCCGGTGTGACGATCGGACTGGCCGACCCGTTCGGCGCCTCGCTGTATGAGTGGTACAGTCATGGTGAGCTGCGCGCCGAAGGGACCTCGATCAGCGAGGGCATCGGCCAGGGACGGATCACCGCCAATCTCAAGGGCCTTAAGGTCGACCGGCCCTACCGCATCGACGATCAGACGATGCTGGAAACGATCTACCAACTCGCCATGGAGGAAGGCCTTGTCATGGGCGGCTCCACGGGGATCAATGTGGCCGGCGCCGTTCGTCTGGCGCGCGACCTCGGCCCCGGGCACACCATCGTGACGATTCTCTGCGATCACGGCTCCCGCTACCAAAGCAAACTGTTCAACCCCCAATTCCTGAAGGAGCGGGGACTTCCCTCCCCGCCATGGCTGACCTGATGAGCGACCCCCTGGTTTCCACCGCCTGGCTTGCCGACCGGCTGGAAGACCCATCCATCCGTATCCTCGACGCGAGCTGGTTCATGCCCGGCACCCCGCGGGATCCGAACGCGGAATACGCCCTGGCCCATATCCCCGGAGCCATGCGCTTCGACATCGACGCCGTTAGCGATCACGCCAATCCCCTGCCCCACATGTTGCCGGAACCGACGGATTTCGCGACCGCCGTGCGCCGCCTGGGCGTGAACCCCGACTCGGTGGTCGTGGTCTACGACTCGATCGGCATCTTCTCCGCGCCGCGGGTGTGGTGGGCGCTGCGGGCCATGGGGCATGAGGCGGTCTATGTCCTGGACGGCGGCCTGCCGCGCTGGGTCGAGGAAGGTCACCCCGTCGAGACCGGCTGGCGCGAGGCCGAGCATGGGGAATTCAAGGCGCATCCCGTCGCCGAGCTCGTGCGGGATCTGGCCGAGATGGTCGAAACTGTGAAAACCGGCTCGTCGACGATCATCGACGCGCGCCCCGCCCCCCGCTTCCGCGGCGCCGCCCCCGAGCCCCGGCCGGGCGTCCGCGCCGGCCACATGCCCGGGGCGCTGAACGTGCCCTACGCCAGCCTGATCGTCGACGGCGGCCTGGCGCGTCTGGCCGCGCTGCGCACCACCTTCGAAGACGCCGGCGTCGACCTGGCCGCGCCGATCGTCGCCACCTGCGGCTCCGGCATCAGCGCCGCCGTGATCGCCCTGGCCTTCGCCCGCCTCGGGCGCAGGGACATCGCCGTCTACGACGGCTCCTGGACCGAATGGGGCGGCCGCGCCGATACGCCGGTGGTGGTCGATCCGGCGCCATGAGCGACGCCACCGGCCTGCTGCACACGGTGCGGGCGAAGGAACCGCTGCTGAAGACCGTCGGCCCGCCGATCCAAAAGGGCTCGACGGTGCTGCTGCCGGACGCCGCCGCCCTGTATGACGCCCCGGTCACCTACGGCCGCGAAGGCCTGGCGTCCCATGAGGCCCTGATCGCCGGCCTGGCGGCGCTTGAGCACGCCGCGACCGTCAAGCTGTTCCCCTCCGGTGTCGCGGCGCTGGCCGGGGCGTTGACGGCGGTCCTTTCGGCGGGCGACGAGATCCTGGTTACGGACGCCATCTACAAGCCGACCCGCCGGTTCTGCGACCGGGTGCTGGCCCGGTTCGGCGTGACGACCGTCTACTATCCGCCGCGCGCCACAGCCGCCGAGATCGAGTCGCGACTGACGCCGCGCACCCGGCTGATCGTGATGGAAACCCCCGGCTCCCTCAGCTTCGAGATGCCCGACGCCCCCGCCATCGCCGCCATGGCGCGGGCCCGCGGCGTGCTGACGCTGATCGACAACACCTGGACGGCGGGCCTGTATTTCCGGCCTCTCGACCATGGCGTCGACCTGTCGGTCCAGTCCCTGACGAAATATGTCGGCGGCCATTCGGACGTTTTCATGGGCTCGGTGGCGACCAACGACGCCAAGGTCGCCGAGTCGCTGAAGGCCGTCGTGCTGGACTTCGGCTGGGCCGTGTCGCCGGAAGACGCCTATATGATGCTGCGCGGGCTGCGCACCCTGCCGACCCGCCTGGCCCGACACGACGCCAGCGCGCGGGCGGTGGCCCGGTGGCTGTCCGACCATCCGGCCGTCGGCCAGGTGATCCACCCCGCCCTGCCCCAGTCGCCGGACCACGCCCTCTGGACGCGTGATTTCACCGGGGCCGGCGGCCTGTTCGCCTTCACCCTTGCGCCGGACAAGGCGCCGTCGCCCGAAACGTTCCTCAACGCCCTGACGCTGTTTGGCCTCGGCTTTTCCTGGGGCGGCTTCGAGAGCCTGGCGCTCAACTGCGACCCGCAGTTCACGTCGCGCCTCGTATCGCCGGATTTCGGCGGTCCGATGATCCGCCTGAGCATCGGCCTGGAGGATCCGGCCGACCTGATCGCGGACCTGGATCAGGCGCTGACGCCTTGGCGACCCCGGCTGGACTCGAACCAGCAACCGTCCGCTTAGAAGGCGGATGCTCTATCCGGTTGAGCTACGGGGTCGAAAGTGGGCCGTTCCCGAGCCGGAAAACCAGGGTCACGTTCACGTCGATCTACTATCACGCGGTCGGCGGCACAACCACGGCGGGCGCGCGGTACCTACCTCACTGAGGCCCGCCCCGGCCGCACATCGAGCGGCGGGCGGCGAGCGGCCTAAAACTCGTTGAAGGCGTCGAGGTCCGGGCAGATCTCATCGACCATGCGCACCGCCACGTCGATCCGCTGTTCCTTCAGCAACTGGGCCAGCGTCTCACCGTCCACGAGGCCGATGGCGGGGGCGCCGTCTCGGACCACCACCTGCCTACCGGCGCCTGCCGCCACAAATGACGATGTCTCCACCTCATGGTCCCCGGCGCCTCTCCGCGTACGACGCAGATGAAACCATGGTAAAGCTAGTGACCGCAACATCTCGTGAAGGATAACGAGGCAAAACGCTGCGCCGCGACCAATATTGCTTTGGCGTTCGCTCCAGACCCTAGGGGACCGCGGTCTGTCCCTGGTGGGGTTCACGTCCGAACGCCGCAAGGTCATGGTGGCCTCGTTCGACTACGCCCTCGTCCAGGATCAGACTGTCACCATGAAGCACGGCATCCACTTCATTTCCGGCCTTCCCCGGTCGGGCTCGACCCTGCTGTCGGCGCTGCTGACGCAGAATCCGCGTTTTCACGCCTCGATGACCAGCCCGGTGGGCGCCCTGGTCAACGGCCTGATGCGTCAGATGAGCCAGGAGAACGAGGCGGCCGTCTTCATCGACGACGCCCAGCGCAAGCGCATCCTCAAGGCCTGTGTCGAGGCCTTCTATGCCGACATTCACCGCGAGAAGCTGGTGTTCGACACCAATCGCCAATGGGCCAGCAAGCTGCCGCTGCTCTCGACTCTCTATCCCAAGGCAAGAGTGATCTGCTGCGTTCGCAGCCCGGCCTGGGTGCTCGACAGTCTGGAGAACCTCGCGCGTCGCAGCCCGCTCGAACCTTCGGGAATCTTCAAGTTCGAGACCAACACCACGGTCTATGGCCGGGCCGAAGGCCTGATGAGCGGCAGTGGCATGGTCGGCCACGCCCTAAACGGTCTGCGCGAGGCGGTGTTCAGCGGCTCCGCCGAGCGGCTGCTGCTGGTTCGCTATGACAGCCTGACAAGCGACCCGAAAAGGACCCTGAAGGCGATCTATGACTTCATCGGCGAGGATCCGTTCAATCACGACCCGAACCATGTCGAACAGGACTACACCGCCATCGCGTTCGACGCCCGTCTCGGCGCGCCGGGCCTGCACACCGTCGGTTCCCGCGTCCGCGCCGTGCCCCGCCCCACGATCCTTCCACCGGACATCTTCCACAAATACGACAAGGACGCCTTCTGGGAACGGCCGGGCGAAATCCCGGACACCGTCAGGGTCATCTGACGCCTCGCGTCACGCCCCGGGGGCTCCATCATCGGGCGGAGACGCGGGCGAGGTTTCGGGTTGTGACTATTGGGTCAAGGGTTTGTGCGGGGAAGGCGCCGTTCGCCCCCTCCACCGCCTTCGGCGGTCCCCCTCCCCCGTTTCACGGGGGAGGATCACGCACTCTCAATCCTCACTCGCGCAGCGGGGGAGATGGGTGCCCGAAGGGCGCTCGGAGGGGACTTTTCGGCGCCGGCTCAGTGAGTCCAGGGCTGCTTGCGCTGGAAGGCGAAGTTGTCGGCGTAGGACTTGACGATCTTACGGGCCTCGGGGTCGGGCAGGACCTCGAAAGCGAGACCGTGATGCTGGGCGTAGGCCACGGCCAGATCGCGGCTGTCGAACACCAGGCGGACCTGTCCGTCGGTGTCGGTGGTCTGGGTCCAGCCCATCAGGGGATCGGGCGTGCGGGCCGCCGCCGGCTCGAAGGCCAGCATCCAGCGATGGGTCTTGGCCCGGCCGGACTGCATGGCGGTCTTGGCGGGTCGATAGATGCGCGCCAGCATGAGCGCTCCTTGTTCCAGACTGCGGACTTTTCTTGGTCGGGGCGAGAGGATTCGAACCTCCGACCCTCTGCTCCCAAAGCAGATGCGCTACCAGGCTGCGCCACACCCCGTTGACCAAGGAAGACGGCGTCCTCTTGCCACGGGGCGGCTCCCGTCGCAACGCATGGTGGTCAAACAGGCCGTCGATGCATCAGTTTAAAGACGCCGGTCGCCCGGGCGATGTCGCGGTCCCCGACACGGGCGCGTCCCTCGGCGAAGGCGATGTCGCGGGTGGCGCGGGTGATGTCGGCCTCGCCGATCACCCAGTCCCCCGCCCGGCCCATGTCGAGAAAGTCGATCGACAGATGAATGGTCACCGGCGTCGCCTGGGTGGCGCGCCCGGCGGCGCCGGCCAGCAGGCCGTCGAGGAAGGCCGACAGCATGCCCCCGTGGATCAGGCCCACGCCATTGCAATGCCGGTCCAGGGCGTGGAAGGCCTGGATCAGCCCCTTTTCGCTCGGCTGGTAATAGTAGGGGCCGTTGTGGGTCGTGAACGCGCCTCGCCCGGCCTGGAGGACGAAGCCCTCAGGCGTCGGGGCGGCCGATGCGGCGCCGTTCACGGATGGAAGATCCGTTCCCGCACCCGGTCGCCCGGCTCAAGGCCCAGCTCGGCCGCTCGTCCCCCGCGAATTTCCAGAACCCCGAGGATGTCCCCACCCGAGGCGATCGGCGTCTCGTCCATCGGCACGGCGTTGCGCGCGATCGACAGGATTCGCCCGTCGGCGGTGATGAACACCATGTCGAGGGGAATCAGGGTGTTCTTCATCCAGAAGGACACCGGCTGCGGGGTCTTGAAATCGAACAGCATGCCCTTGTCGCCCGCCATGGCCTTGCGGAACATCAGACCGCGCTCTCGCGTCTGCTCGGTGTCGGCGATCTCGACCTGGAACCGGCGGACGCCGTGCTGCGTCCTGATCTCAAGGGGTTCGGTGCGCAATTCGCGCGCCACGGCCACGCCCGTGGAACCCAGGCACAAAAGGGTCAGTAGCGCCGCCAGAAAACGGCGGCGCGGCAAGGGCGCGAACAAGGCTTTGTGTCTCCGTAGACCGGACGGTGGGAGGTTAAGCCTGACCCAATTCGATCTCGGCGGCAACCAGGCCTTTGGGACCCTCGGCGAGGCGAACCCGCACCGCATCGCCAGGCTGAAGGTCATCCGCCCCCGTGTGGCGCAACACCTCAATATGGACGAAAATATCGCCCGGCGCACCATCCCGGACGACGAACCCGTAGCCCTTCAGACGATTGAACCACTTCACCTTCGCCCGTTCCAGCGGCCCGTCCGAGGTCGGCCTGCGCCGGCGCCCCACCGGGCTGGACGCTCCGGCCGGGTCGGCCAGATCCGCCACGTAACCAGACTCACAATGAGCCGGTCCATGGGATCCGCCGTTGCGCCTGGGCGCCACGCTCTCATCGACGTTCAGAATTTCGAGAACCTGCCATCCTTTTGGGCGCTTGACGACGTCGCAGACCACGACGGCGCCTTCCGCGGCATATTCCCGCCCGATGCTGCGAAGAGAGGTGACGTGGAGAAGGACATCGTGCAATTCCGTGCGTACGGCGTCATCCGGAACGATGAAGCCATAGCCCTTGCCGCCGTCGAACCACTTGACACGTCCACTGATCCGCACGGCCCCCTCATGCGAATCCGCGACGCCAGACTCATAATCTGCCATAGGCCCCTCAGCCCTTTCCCCGTCGGAACTCCGACAGGATAGCTTTACGCAGTGTGAGTCTAACCCCAGACTCGCGTCAATGGGTGTCGCCGCGCGAGCGCCCCCGCGCGTTGATTTGCCGCAATGTTTGAATTAACCTTTACGGGTCTGGCCAAGACCGCCGCGGCGATCCTGGTAGTCCCTACGGGAGTCGAACCCGTCTTCCCAGATTGAAAATCTGGTGTCCTAACCGATAGACGAAGGGACCCCGAGGCGGGGAGCCGGGTCTATATCCGCCACCCCGGAAGCGCGCAAGTCCGTCTCTCGCGATCAGGGTCATCGAAGCCCCTTCCGTGACACTTTTTCATCGTCAGGCCATGCGGCGACTGTCCGCCACGTCCTCGACCTCGAACTGCACGCCCTTCCGGCCGTTCCAATCGTCGGCCCTGAGCTTGCCGGCGAGGTGAAGGGATGGGCCGGCCGCGAGAAGCCGCCGACCGATATCGGTGTCCCCGACCCGCCAGGCCACAGCCTTCAGGCGCCCGCCGCCGCCGTCGGCCAGTTCGCACCGGATATGGCCGCCACGCATCGGAAAGGCGCGTTCGACCCGCACATCCGCCAGAGCGAACACCGGCTCTGGATTCCCCGGTCCGAAGGGGGCAAGCCTTTGGAAGTCCTCGAACAGTGACCGATCGGCGCCCCCGACCGCGACGAGGGCGTCGATGTCGACGGCGTCCTCCAGGGTCGCCACCGTCATCTCGTCGCTCAGCCGCCGGCAAAGGAACTCGCGAAACTCGGGGATCGACGACGGACGAATCGTCAGCCCGGCCGCCATGGCGTGGCCGCCTCCCGCCAACAGCAGCCCCTCTTCGAACGCGGCCTGAATCGCCCGCCCCAGATTGACCCCCGGCTGCGATCGGCCCGATCCCTTGCCGATGTCGGCGACCCGGTCGACGCCAATGACCACCACGGGCTTGCGGTGTCGCTCGCGCAGACGGCTGGCGACGATGCCGATGACGCCGGGATGCCAGTCGTCCCTGGCGATGACGATCACCGGCGACTCGGGGTCGAGATTGCTGTCGTGTTCAATCGCGGCCGACGCCTCCTCGACGATCTGGCTCTCGACGGCCTTGCGCTCGCTGTTGAGGGCGTCGAGATCCCTGGCCAGCGAGGCGGCCTCGGCGGGATCGTCCGTCGACAGCAGGCGGGCGCCCAGATCCGAGCGGCCGACCCGCCCGCCGGCGTTGATTCGCGGCCCGAGAATGAACCCCGCCTCAAACACACTCGCCGCACCCTTGGCGAGGCCGGCGGCGTCCATCAGGGCGGACATGCCAGGGTTGTTCCAGGCGGACATGGTCCTGAGGCCCAGGAGCGCCAGGGCGCGATTGAAACCGACCAGGCGCGTCACGTCGCAGATGGCGCCCATCGCGGCCAGATCCAGCCATTGTCGCGGGTCGGGCTCCGGCCGTTTGGCGAACAGCCCCCGTCGGCGCGCCTCGCGATTGAGGGCGACGAGGAGGACGAAGGTCACCCCGGCGGCGGCGAGCACCCCCTGCCCCGATCGGCAGTCCGGACGGTTGGGGTTGACGAGGGCCGCCGCGCCAAGCGCCCCCTCGCGCATCAGGTGATGATCGATGACAACGACGTCAAGACCGATCCGCGACGCCTCCGCCACCGCGTCATAGGCCGCGGCGCCGCAGTCGACGGTGACGACCAGCTCGGCGCCGGTGTCGCGCAGCCGGCGGAAGGCGGCCGGGCTGGGCCCATAACCTTCCCGCAGCCGGTCGGGGACATAGAGCTCCAGATCCAGACCCATCAGGCGAAACCAGCGAACGAGCAGAGCGGCGCTGCTGGCCCCGTCGACATCATAGTCGGCGAACACCACCATGCGGCGGCGGGACTCCAGAGCGTCGACAAGCAGTCGGGCGGCGACGTCCATGTCGGCAAAGCTGGAGGGGTCGGGAAAGAGCGCCTTCAGCGTCGGGCGCAGAAAGGCTTCGCCGGCGTCAGAAGCCACGCCGCGCGAGGCGATGGCCCGCGCCATGGGCTCGGACAAACCCAGAGTGAGCTGATGGGCCCGGGTGATGGCCGGATCGGCCGGCCTGGCCCGCCAGCGTCGTCCGCTCAGCGAGCGGCCGACCCCCAGGAAATCGCCAGATTCAGGTTCGCCCGCCATCAGACGGGGCGCTTCATCCTTATCCGGCGGACCATGCCGCTGGCGGAATTCATCACGACGGAGTGGGTATGGACGAAGCCGTCCTTCATCTTCACGCCGTCCAGGAGCGCGCCGTCGGTCACGCCGGTGGCGACGAAGATCGCGTCACCGCGGACCATCTCGTGAAGATCGTATTTCTTGTCGAGGTCGGTGATGCCGTGGCTCCGCGCCCGCGCCCGCTCATCGGCGTTGCGGAACACCAGGCGACCCTGGAACTGGCCGCCGACGCACTTCAGCGCGGCGCAGGCCAGCACGCCTTCCGGCGCGCCGCCCTGCCCCAGATACATGTCGACCCCGGTGTCGGGATCGGCGGTGTTCATCACGCCGGCCACGTCGCCATCGGTGATCAGGTAGACCCGGGCGCCGATCTCGCGCAGGGAGGCGATGATCTCCGCGTGGCGCGGTCGATCGAGGACACAGACCGTGATCTGGGTCGGATCGACACCTTTGGCCGCCGCCAGGGCCCGGGTATTCTCCGCCGGGCTGCGGTCGAGATCGAGAAGGCCGGCCGGATAGCCCGGGCCGCAGGCGATCTTCTCCATGTAGGTGTCCGGCGCGTTCAGCAGCGTGCCCGCCGGCGCCCAGGCCATGACCGCCAGGGCGTTGGCCATGGCCTTGGCGGTCAGCGAGGTGCCCTCGAGCGGGTCAAGGGCGATGTCGATGCGCGGGCCGGTTCCACGTCCGACGGTCTCGCCGATATAGAGCATCGGCGCCTCGTCGCGTTCGCCTTCGCCGATGACGATCACGCCCTGGATATCCAGTTCATTGAGCGCCGTGCGCATGGCGTCGACCGCGGCCTGGTCGGCGGCCATTTCGTCCCCGCGACCCGCCAGGGCCCAGGCCGCGATGGCGGCCGCTTCCGAGACCCGAACCGCGTCCATGTCCAGGCCGCGATCCAGTTTCGGCGGCGGCGTCGAGAGCTCCGAAGGCGTCAGCGACATGGTCGAAGGGTTCCTAAATATGGGCAATGCGAATGACGCGGGGAGACGCGATCAGAGTCGGAAGCGCCGCCATGGCCCCGACCGCCTTGGCGATGGTGGCTTCAGGAGCCAGATGGGTCGTCAGGACGATGGGCACGCCTCCGGCGCCCTCGACCGACTTCTGCAGGAAGCTGTCAATCGAAACGCCGGCTTCCGCCAAGGTCTCCGAGATCGAGGCGATGACGCCAGGCTCATCCTTCACCAGCAGCCGCACATAGACCCGTCCCGTGGCGGCGTCCGGCGACACCGGCGCGATGGGCTCCAGGTCCAGCGCGGCGCGCTGGAAGACCGGCCGCACCGCGGCGGTCATCACGTCGGCGATATCGGCGGCGACGGCCGCGGCCGTCGGCCCCGCCCCGGCCCCGGCCCCCTGGATGAAGATCCGGCCGACCGCCGCTCCGTGGATGAACAGGGCGTTGAGAACGCCATCGACCCGCGCGAGCGGATGGTCGAGGGGAATCAGGGCCGGATGCACGCGGACGGAAACGGCGCCTGCGACGTTGGTGGCGCTGGCGATCAGCTTGATACGATAGCCCAGGTCCTTGGCGAGACGAATGTCCAGCAACTCGATGCTGTCGACGCCTTCGATCTCCGCCGCCGACAGCGTCGGCGCCCCGCCGAAGGCCAGGGCCGCCAGAATCGAAATCTTGTGGCCCGCATCATAGCCTCCGACATCGGTGGTCGGGTCCGCTTCCGCGTAACCCATGGCCTGGGCCTCGCCGAGCACTTCGGCGAAGCCGCGGCCCGTCGCCTCCATCTGGGTGAGGATATAGTTGCAGGTGCCGTTGAGAATACCCGCGACGGCGTGGATGCTGTCGCCGACCATGGCTTCGCGCAGCATCTTGACCGCCGGCGTGCCGCCCATCACCGCGGCCTCGAACAGCAAAGGCGCGCCATGGGCCTCGGCGAGAATGGCCAGGTCGCGGCCATGGGCGGCGATCAAGGCCTTGTTGGCCGTCACCACGGGTTTTCCCAGGCGAAGCGCCGCTTCCACGGCCGCTTTCGCCGGGCCTTCGGCGCCGCCGATCAGTTCGACGAAGATGTCGTTGTCCGGCGACGCGGCCAGGGCGACGGGATCATCGAACCAGGGCAGTCCCGAGATATCGACCGGACGCGGCGCCGAACGGGAGCGCGCGCTTACGCCGGTGACCGTACACAGATCGCCGGTCGGCGAGAAGCGTGGCCGCGCCGTCACGAGCTTGATCAGTCCCGCGCCGACGGTGCCCAAACCCGCGACGCCAATGCGCCAATGCGTCTTTCCCACTGCGTCCGCTTTCGTCAGGAAACCGGCGCGTATTCGCGCGCGCCGCTAAGAATCTGGCCGGACCGGTCCAGAAAACGTTTTACGTTCCGCGCGGCCTGGCGGATCCGGTGTTCGTTCTCGACAAGCCCGATCCGCACATAGCCTTCGCCGAATTCACCGAAGGCCACCCCAGGGGACACCGCAACCCCGGCCTCTTCTATCAACAGTTTCGAGAACAGCATCGAGCCGGCCTCACGGAAGGGCTCCGGCACCGGCGCCCAGGCGAACATCGAGGCGGCGGGAACGGGAATATCCCAACCGGCGCGGGCCATGGACGACACCAACACGTCCCGCCGGGACTTGTAGGTCGCGCGGATCTCGGCGACGCAATCCTGCGGGCCGTTGAGGGCCGCCGTGGCCGCCACCTGGATCGGCGTAAAGGCGCCGTAGTCGAGATAGGACTTCACGCGGGCCAGGGCCGCGCACATCCGCGCGTTGCCGACGACCATGCCAACCCGCCACCCGGCCATGGCGTAGGTCTTGGACAGGGAATTCACCTCCACCGCGATCTCGCGCGCGCCATCGACCTGGAGAACCGAAGGCGGCGGATTGTTGTCGAAGTAGATTTCCGAATAGGCGATGTCCGACAGCACGAGCATGTCGTGTTTACGGGCCAGGGCGATGGCGTCCTTGTAGAAATCCAGATCCACCCATTGGGCGGTCGGGTTGGACGGATAGCTCAGGATCAGCACGCTGGCCGGCGGCGCGGAATGGCGGACCGCGCGGCTGACGCCCGACAGATAGGCCTCGGGAGACAGGGCTGGAACGTGACGGATCACCCCGCCGGCCATGATGAATCCGTAGGCATGAATGGGATAGGCCGGGTTCGGACAGATGATCACATCCCCCGGCGCCGTCAGGGCCTGGGCGAGATTGGCGAAGCCTTCCTTGGACCCGAGGGTGGCGACCACTTCGGTGGCGGGGTCGAGCTTCACGCCGAAGCGGTTGGCGTAGTAGCCCGCCATCGCCTTGCGGAGGCCGAGAATTCCCTTTGACGCCGAGTAGCGGCCCGACTTCGGGTCGCGCGCCGTTTCGATCAGCTTGTCGACGATATGGGACGGCGTCGGCATGTCGGGATTGCCCATGCCGAAGTCGATGATGTCGACACCTTCGCCGCGCAGGCGCGCCTTGAGGCGGTTGACCTCTTCGAACACGTAAGGCGGAAGGCGCCGAATGCGATGGAACTCGGGAGTCATGGGTATCGTAACGCCTCGGACTGTGCGTGGAAAATCAGCCGGCCTGGAACCCCGATCATCGGTGCGGTCGCGGCGGCGGTGTCGCCTTGCGTCGAGCCTCGGCGGCGTAGGCTTCGGAGTCGACAGGCCGCTCCGGGTCCGCGGACAGAGGCCAAGCCGCCTCAGCACCCGCTTCGGCGCCGAAATCGGCGGCCTGACCCGGAGCCAGACCGAACGTGTCGGGCGCCGACTGCATGACCACCCGCCGCCCGGCCTGGCGCACATCGACGACAGCGAGCTTGAACGCCGCGGCGTCGCGCACGCCGGTCGGAACGGGCGGTATGGCGCAAAAGGTCGGGTAGGCGGACGACCGCGCCGAAGCCTCACCCGCGCGCGACTCGGCCGCGCCCGCCGCGATCGGAGCGGCCAGCACCGCGGCGATCCAGAAGACCTTTGTCATTGAAAGAGGGTAGGCTAGGACTTTCATAAGGGTTGAGGTCATAGGCCAGACCGCCGCGAAGAGGAAGGGCGCCCAGGCCCCTCCAAGGGAGTGGACGATGAAGGACACCGCGAAATCCACCAAATCGCGCGCCAAGGGGGGCTCGTCCAAGTCCGCTGGCGGATCGAGGAAGAAGAAGGCGGTTGTAAAGCCGGACTCCGTCGCCGCCGCCAGCGTGGACATGGCGCCTGGCTCCAAGGCGCCGGCCGCGAACGCGCCCTCTCCGGCGGCGCAGGCGCTGGAAATGCTGTCGACCGACCAGCGGGCGGCGATCGAAACCCTGTCCGTCAATCTTGCCCGCGCCGCCATGACCGCGCAGGGCGCGATCGCCGAGGCCGCCTTGCGCCAGGCGGAGCGACCGGCCGCCCTTGGCCCGGATCCGTTCCACGTGGGCCCGGCGTTGGGCGAGGTGATCAGCAGGCTCGCGGGGCAGCCCGACCGGCTGATGCGAGCCCAGGCCGACCTCTATAACCAATACCTCGAGTTGTGGCGTAGCGCCGCGACCGGCGCCGCCAGTCCAGAACCGACCCCCTCGGCGCCGAAGGGTCGCGGCGACAAGCGCTTCGCCGACGCGGAATGGTCGGCCAATCCGGTGTTCGACGTGGTCAAGAAGTCCTACCTGATCACCTCCAACTGGCTCAACGCGCTGGTCGGCGCCGTCGATGGCGTGGATCCCTTGACCAAGCGGCGGGTCGAATTCTTCACGCGCATGCTGACGGACGCCTTCTCGCCGGCCAACTTCCTGCTGTCCAATCCCGTCGCCCTGAAGGAGGCGATGGACAGTCGCGGCGCCAGTATCCTCAAGGGCATGGAGAACTTCGCGGCCGACCTGGAGCGCGGCGGCGGTCAACTGGCCATCAGTCAGACCGATTTCAGCCGCTTCGAGGTCGGCGGGAATGTCGCCACCGCCCCCGGCAAGGTGATTTTCGAAAACGATATCATACAGATCCTGCAGTTCTCGCCGGCCACCGACACGGTGTGCGAGATCCCCCTGCTGATCTTTCCCCCTTGGATCAACAAGTTCTACATTCTGGACCTGCGTCCGGAAAACTCAATGATCCGCTGGCTTTCCGCGCAGGGAATCACGGTGTTCGTCACCTCGTGGGTGAATCCCGACGCGGCCCTCGCCGCCAAGACCTTTGAGGACTACCTCAATGAAGGCGTCTACACGGCCCTCGACGTGGTCCGCCAACAGGCCGGCGTCGAAACGGTCAACACGGTGGGCTACTGCATCGGCGGCACGCTGCTGTCCTGCGCCCTGGCTCACATGGCCGTCCGCGGCGACACCCGCATCGCCTCGGCCACTTTTTTCGCGGCCCAGCAGGATTTCTCCGAGGCCGGCGACCTGCTGATCTTCACCAACGAGGAGTGGCTGAAGGATCTGGAGGGCCGGATGGACGCCGGCGGCGGCGTGCTGGCCGGCCAGACCATGGCCGACACCTTCAACGCCCTGCGCAGCAACGACCTGATCTGGTCTTTCTTCGTCAATAACTATTTGATGGGCAAGGAACCCAAGCCGTTCGACCTTCTGTTCTGGAACGCCGACCAGACGCGGATGCCAAAAACCCTGCACCTCTACTATCTGAGAAATTTCTATTGCGACAACGCTTTGGCCAAGGGGACGCTGACATTGGCCGGGGAGACGCTCGACCTCGGCAAGGTGAGGACGCCGATCTATGTCCAATCCTCAAAGGAGGATCACATCGCCCCGGCCCGCTCCGTCTACAAGGGCGCCAGGCTGTTCGGCGGACCGACCACCTTCACCCTGGCGGGCTCCGGTCATATCGCCGGCGTGATCAACGCGCCGGTGGCGATGAAATACCAGCACTGGACCAACGACGCCCTGCCGCCGACCCTGGACGAATGGCTCGTCGGCGCCAAGGAAGCCCCGGGGTCCTGGTGGCCTCACTGGCTGACCTGGCTGAAAGCCCGGTCCGGCGGTCAGGTCCCCGCGCGCGACCCCGCGGCCGGCCCGCTGAAGCCGATCGAGGACGCCCCCGGCAGCTTCGTCAAGGTGAGGTCGTAGGCGACCGGGTCAGGCCGGCGTGAACGTCACCGCGACACCGTTGTTGCAGTAGCGCAGGCCGGTCGGCGCGGGGCCGTCGTCGAAGACGTGGCCCTGGTGACCCAGGCAACGGGCGCAATGGTATTCCGTCCGCGGGACGCCGATGGCGAAATCGGCCTTCTTGCTCAGGGCGCCCGGAATGGCGTCAAAGAAGCTTGGCCAACCCGTGCCGGAATCGAATTTCCAGGTCGAACGGAACAGCGGCAAGGCGCATCCGAGACAGGCGAACAGACCGCGGCGATGCTCCCGATTGAGCGGACTGGTGAACGGCGCCTCGGTGGCTTCATGGCGAAGCACCGCGTAGCTCTCCGCCGGAAGGCGGGCGCGCCAGTCGGCGTCGGTCAGTCGCCGCCAGGACGCCCCGATCCAGGGATCGGACGCGGCCGCCGCGGCGAAGGGGGCCATGGCGCCGACGCCAAGGGCGGAGGCCATGAGGGAACGGCGGGTGAAGGCGCTTGCATGGGTCATGGTGCTGCATACGCACCATCGGCGGCTCCGGTTACCACCGACCGATCACGACTCCGTGATCAGAGCCCCAGGGTCTCGTCCAGGCCGAGCATCAGGTTGAGGTTCTGGACCGCGGCGCCCGAGGCGCCCTTGCCGAGGTTGTCGAGCACGGCGACCAGCCGCGCCTGGCCCGCGGCCTCGGAGCCGAACACATAGAGTTGCATGCGGTTGGTTCCGTTCAGCGCCTCAGGGTCAAGCGCGCCTGTCGCGACCGTCACAGCCGCCGACGCCACATCGACGAAAGCCTGGTCGGCGTAGGCGCGGGCCAGCGACTCCCGGAGATCCTCAAGGGAGGGTTTGCCGGGAATGGCCCAAAGCTGCAGCGGCGCCTCGACGATCATGCCCTGGAGAAACCGGCCGACGGCGGGCGTGAACAGCGGCGCATGGGTCAATCCGGAATGGGCCTGCATTTCCGCGACGTGCTTATGGTTGAGCGCCAGGGCGTAGGGCCGATAGGCGGTGGTGACGTAGGCGGGGTCCGAAGGGTCTTCGAACTGAGCGATCATCGACCGCCCTCCGCCCGAGTAGCCCGACACGGCGTTGACGGTCACCGGCCAGTCGGCCGGCAGCAGGCCGTCACGGACCAGGGGCGCGACCAGGGCGAGAAACCCTGTCGGATAGCATCCAGGATTGGAGACGCGCTTCGACGACCGGATCGCCTGCCGTTGGGCGGGCGACAGTTCGGCGAAGCCGTAGGTCCAGTCCGGCGCGGTGCGATGGGCGGTCGAGGCGTCGACCACACGCACGGAATCGTTGTCGATCAGCGACACGGCTTCACGGGCCGCCTCGTCGGGAAGGCAGAGAATCACCGCATCGGCCGCATTGAGGCGCTCCCGCCTGGCGGCCGGGTCCTTGCGGCGCGCCGGATCGACCGACAGCAGTTCGATGTCGCGACGGGACGCCAGGCGCTCGCGAATTCTCAGGCCGGTCGTGCCGGCCTCCCCGTCGATGAAAACCCTGGCCGTCATGGCGACCTCCAGCCTGTGACGAAAACGAAAAGAGCGCTCCGGGCGGACCCGAAGCGCTCTTGGCCGAACACCCTTGCGGGAGTCTTGTTAGCGCTTCGAGAACTGGAAGCTGCGGCGCGCCTTGGCCTTGCCGTACTTCTTGCGTTCGACGACGCGGCTGTCGCGGGTCAGGAAGCCATGGGGCTTAAGGACGGCGCGGAGGCCCGGTTCATAGTAGGTCAGGGCCTTGGAGATGCCGTGACGAACCGCGCCGGCCTGGCCGGACAGGCCGGAGCCCTCGACCGTCGCGATGACGTCGAACTGGCCGAGACGGTCGGCGACCTGCAGAGGCTGGGCGAGCATCATGCGCAGCACGGGGCGGGCGAAGTAGACTTCCTGATCGCGGCCGTTGATGGTCACCTTGCCCTTGCCGGGCTTGATCCAGACCCGTGCGACGGCGTTCTTGCGCTTGCCGGTGGCGTAGGCGCGGCCGTCCTTGTCGATCTGGGGTTCGGCGGCGACCTGAACCGGATTCGACGACAGGCTCTGAAGGGCGGCGAAGCCGTGTGTATCGGTCATGACTATTGGCTCCGGACGTTCTTGGCGTTCTTCGAGGCGAAATCCACCAGCTGGGGATTTTGCGCTTCATGCGGGTGATCGGCGCCGTTGTAGAGTTTGAGGTGCGTCAGCTGCTTGCGGGCCAGGGGGCTTTCCTTGGGAAGCATGCGCTCGACGGCCTTTTCCAGGACGCGCTCGGGGAAGCGGCCGTCGAGGATCTTGCCGGCCGTGCGTTCCTTGATGCCGCCCGGGTGGCCGGTGTGCCAGTAGTAGGTCTTCTGTTCGAGCTTGCGCCCGGTGAACTTGACCTTGTCGGCGTTGATGACGACGACATGGTCGCCGCAATCGACGTTGGGCGTGTAGTCCGGCCGGTGCTTGCCGCGGAGACGCATGGCGATGAAGGTCGCGAGGCGGCCGACGACGACGTCCTGCGCGTCCACGACGATCCACTGCTTCTCAACGGAGCCGGCCTTAAGGTATGTCGTTGTCTTGGTCGTCATGACGCCTGTCAGCCTGGGATTGGCGGCGCCGAGAAGGCGACGCCGAATGGGAGCGCGGCAGGTAGAGGCCACGGCCGGCGCTGTCAACCACAAATGTGTCTGTGAGCACGAGGCTATTGAAATCAATCGCGTTTTTTCTTCGGGTATCCTGATACCTCAGGTCCGGCGGGCCCGCCAGGCGAGCCACACCGCCGCGGAGAGCAAGATCGCCGCGTTCGCCTGATGCGCAAGGGCGAGGGCGAGACCGTCGCCGGTGAGCAGGGTGGCCACCCCGAGAGTGGCCTGAAGGCAAAGCAGACCAAGGACGGCGACAGTTGCGCCGAGCAAGCCGGTGGACCGCTGTCTCGATCGCAGAGCGGCGACCAGCAGCGTCACGGCCAGCGCCAGCAGGGCGTAGGCCAGAACGCGATGGTTGAACTGAACCGCCGGCGGGCTGTGCGCCAATGTCCCGAGCAGGTCCCGGCGCCAGTAGTCATCG